>JANJTN010000138.1 GCA_024711065.1 bacterium | reverse complement strand
GTGGCGGGGCCGGCGGGGGTCGGGCCCCCCCAGGGGCGCCCCCCTACCGCTACACATCTTCTTGCGGAGGAACGATGCTGGCACGACCCACGGAGTGGTACTCGAACCCTTCAGCGATCATTTCATCGAGCGTAAACAGGTTGCGACCGTCGAAGATGAGCGGACGCACCATTGCGGCTTTCATGCGATCGAAGTCGGGATTCCGGAACTCCATCCATTCGGTGGCGATCACCAGCACGTCGGCGTTGGTGAGCGCATCGTACATGTTGCCGGCATAGCGGATCCGATCGCCGTAGATGCGCTCGGTGGTATGTCGGGCTTCGGGATCGTAGGCGTGAACGCGAGCGCCCCCCGCTAACAGATGATCGATCACAACAAAGGCTGGAGCATCGCGTACATCGTCGGTGTTGGGCTTGAAGGCCAGCCCCCACAGTGCTACGTCGCGACCTTCCAGCAAGCCGTCGAATCGATCCTTGATGCGCTGCACGAAGCGCTCGGTCTGATGCTTGTTCACATGCTGCGTGGCCTCCACGATCTCCAGAGGCGTGTCCATCTCTCGTGCTGAATGGATGATGGCTTTCACATCCTTTGGGAAGCAGGAGCCGCCATAGCCGATGCCGGAGAACAGAAAGCGGCGCCCGATGCGATCGTCGGAGCCGATGCCCAGGCGGACATTCTCGATGTCGGCACCGACCTTCTCGCAATACTCAGACAGGTCGTTCATGAAGGAGATCTTCACGGCCAGGAAGGCATTTGCTGCATACTTGGTGACCTCCGAACTACGTTCGTCGAACACGTAGATCGGCGAGCCCCCTCTCACGAACGGTTGATACAGGTCCGTCATGATCTCACGGGCATACGGGTCGCTGGTTCCCACGATCACCCGGCCGGGCTTCATGAAGTCTTCCACGGCAAAGCCCTCGCGGAGGAATTCCGGATTGCTTACCACGTAGACCTCACGGTCGGGCGCAACTTCCTTGAAAATGGCCGCCACTTTGTCGGTGGTCCCCACCGGCACCGTGCTCTTGTTCACGATGATGCGCGGCTCGGTGATATCGTGCTCGTTGAGCATCTCGGCGATCCGGCGCGAAACGTCCATCACCGCCTTCAGGTCCGCCGATCCGTCCTTGCCCGGAGGTGTGGGAAGGCAAAGCATGAAGATCGGACAAGTGGTGACGGCCTCCTCGAGCTTGAGCGTGAAACTGATCCGTTGCTCGCGCACGTTGCGTTCGAGCACCTGGTCCAGGCCACGTTCATAGATGGTCGGGACACCCTTGCTCAGCTGATCGACCTTGGCGGGATCCACATCCACACAGACCACCGTATTGCCAACATCGGCCAGACATGTGCCTGTGACCAGACCTACATAGCCTGTTCCGATAACGCCAATGCGATACGACATAACAACCGAAATACGTGGGGAAAGGGGCTTGTTAGAACGTGCTCAGGTACACCGCCCGCGCCACAAACATCAGGATGATCAAGATGGTAACCAAGATCGCGAGTTTGACGGCACGCTTCAGGATGGCCAGCAGGACCAACACCAACAGGACGATCGTAACGGCCTTGAGCGGCGTTGGCAGAGCACCGTACAAGGTCAGTAGCTCATCCATCACGAACCGCGAAAGACGAACGTGATGGTGCCTTCCATGTCACGGTCGTCCGTGAGTTTGTTGAATCGCCACTGTCGCATGGCCTGCATCGCTGCGGCATCAGCCTGCGGATCGCCACCGCGCCGAACCGGGAACACGGTACTGACCGAACCATCCGGGCGCACACGGAAGCGCAACTTGACCTCGGTATTCATGGTGCCCGGCGGAAACTTCGGGGTAACCTTGTTCAGCACGACGCGGTTGCCGCCGCCACCCCAGTCGATGTCTCCATACCCAAGCCCCTTACCCTTGCCGGCACCGACCAGCCCGATCCCGGTGCCATCGTCGGCACCGTCCGACCGGCCAACGGTCTCGGACGCATCCGATGTTGCCCGTTCCGAGCCCTTGCGTCCGACGTCTGCCACCGGAATGTGTCGGCTGGCCTGCGTAGGATCGTCCACGCGCGTGTTGACCCGTGATGATGCGGCTGCCCGCGACGCATCGGACAGTGGATCGTTCGGGGCTTTTCCCCGCAGCGCTTTGCCCTCGGCCGTCAGATTGCCCTTTCGCGCACCGGTTCCATCGCCTTCACCAAAGACCAATAAGGTTACGGGTGTGGTCTTGGGTAGTTGATAGGGTTCAGGGGGCTCCACAGGCGTGCACTTGGAGATCAGAATGATCACGAGCAGAATACCAACGGCCACCCCATACCCTTTGAGGGCATTAGGGCTCCAGACCAACCGTAGTTGGAGGGATCGGCCGTCGTCGAGTCTGCTCATGCGTTCTGTGTTATCGGATCCGAGCGATCCAGGGTTCCTTGAACCCTAGTCGGATCGCTTCGGCTTCGGCCTGTTCGCGGTTGGCGTACGAACCAAAGCGGACGCGATACCACGTCTGATCCTTGATCTTCTGTTCCGTCACGTAGGCATCAGTCACGTTCTTCGATTGCAACAATTGGAGCCACTCGTCGGCGTCGGCTCGCGATGGACTCGAAAAGACCTGCACCACGTACAGAGCCGATGTTCCCTTTGGCGCTGTTGTCGTCTGAGTCTTTACGGCCTTGGTTGTCTTGACCGGTGCTGCCGGCTCTTTGGCGATGGTGGTGGATGGTACAGACGCGGGTGGCGGTTGTACGGATGTGGTCTTCTCGCTTGGAGGCTCGCTCGGCAGCGTCCGGCGCGGTTTCGAAGTTGGTTGTGGTGCTACGGCGGGTGCTGGCGGGGTGGACGCGGACGACGCCGTCTTGCGGTCCGAAGAGGATGCAGCGGCACTGTCCTTACCGTAGAGCAGGTCCAGGGCCTCCGGCTCGTGGACCACGTCGCCGGACGCTACTTCGATCTCTGTGGCCGTGTCGCGTGGCAGTTCCGTTCTTGGTGCTGGTGCAGGGGTTACGGTCTCCGGCGCCATAAAGGCCTGTTCCTCCACCGATGGTTGCGACAGCCAGTAGAAGAAGCCGCCAACCACCGCCAGGACCAGGACCACGCCGGCGAGAACGCTGAACCAGAACAGCGGGCCACGCTGAGACCGGTCTTTGCGCGACGGTGGCGGAGGGGGTGCCGGAGGCTCCGGTGGTGTGATACGCTTGCGTCCGCCGCTATCGGCAGCCATGAAGCCATCGTGATCGTTCGATCCGGACTCGAATCCGGTATCATCCCAGGTTGGTTCGTCAGGTGCCATAACTAGAACTTCCAGAGAATTCCACCAGTGATGAAGATACCTCGTTCGCGATAGCCATCCCAGATGACCATCGTACTGCCGAGGAGGTTTCGTGCTTGTGCTGTGATATCCAGCCTCTGACTGATACTATAGGACGCCTGTAGCCGCAAGTCTATGAAACCCGAGAGGACCACGGCGTTGGTCAGATCCGCAAATCGGTCGCCGACGTATACGATGGTTGCCTGTGTTCTGAACGCATCGGACCATGACCGTTCATACGTGAGTGCGGCCCGGACGGACGGCAGGTAGGTTTGCGATTCGGCGTCATCCACAGTGGCATTGGTCATCAAAAGGTCGGCTACGAGCACATCGGCGGAGGAGATCAACCACCGCACATCAGCACCGATCTGCATCACCGTGGTGGATCGGTACGTGGGTTCGAACAACCCTGGCGACGCAGCGATCCATACCAGGTCGCGATCGGTCCGCCGCAGGTCGATACCGACCGAAGCGGTCAACCGCGTACTCGGATGCCACAGCAACGAGCCCCCTACCGCAAAGACATCATAGGGCACGTCGATCACGGCGGAGTCCGACAGATACGGGTTCTCGGCCAACATGTCGCCGACGCTCAGCGGGCGAAGGCCGGTGCCGGCATGAGCTTCAAGCGTGAAGTCTGGTGATGCGAACACATCCACTTCGGCCAGTACGGACAGTCCGAATCGGCTGTCTCCGCCCGTGGCCGTAGCCCACTGTGGTCCCACCCTGGCAGACGCCATCAGATGATCGGACTCATAGGCAGCACGCGCCAGCAACGCCGTATACGGATAGGAGCGGTCTGCGAACCCCCGCAGACGAACGTCGGCTGATGCACCGAGATCGAACGATGTGAAGTGCTGCAGCACTTCGGCCCAACCTTCAAGGTGATTGTCGGACACCGACGGACGCAGGTCGGTTGTGAGCGACTGCGTACTCCACAAGAGTCGGCCTTGATACTGGAGATCTTCGTACTCGCCATCGGTAGCCACGCCAGCACGTATCGCGGTGGTGGATCGGCTTGGAGCGCTATCCACCGCGAACAAACGATATTGCCGATGCCGAAGGTTGGCATCCACCACGGTGGTGCTTCCGCCGAAGAAGATGAACTGCTCTGGTGCCACATAGGAACTCATGGCCCCGAGATCGATGGACGTGTAGTCGGCGTTTGGCAACCACCCGTTGCTGTGCTCAACGGCACCGTTCAGGTCTAGAACATAGCCTCCCACCCCTAGGGAGTAGCCGCCGGCAACCTGTGGCGTAAGATAGTTGCCGATCTGGGCGGATAGCCATCCGGGCCACGTGGTGAAGGGTTGCTGATAGATTGGCCAGGCGGATTCGGGGAGTCCTGGAAGCGGGATCTTTTCGATCGGATTCAGACTGTCGAGTAGGGCTGCGGACAGCAACGGCGGACGTGCAGGGGCGATCTTGGCCCCTCCGGGGATATCCACACGGGACTTCCCTTGCACGATGATCTCCGGCAGTTCGATCGGCTGATTGGGCGCCGGCTGCTGGGCCGATGCTGCAACGGTGGAGAACACCAGCAGAACGATGATCGGCATGGTTCTCATCGTTTGCGCTCCAGACGGTCAAGACGGGCTTGGGCGGTGCGTCCGTAATCGTCATCCGGACGAAGACTCACGATGGCACTGTACACGGCCTTGGCGTCCTCTACACGCTCCAGTTGCTCGTAGCACGCCCCGAGTCCGATCATGGCCAGCGTATACCAGTCCTCGATACCGGCGTACTCTGTACGGACGCGCTCGAAGATGGATGCCGCTTCGTCCCACCGGCGTTGCCGGGCGTAGGTATCTCCAAGGTCGTACAGTGCATTGGCAGCCACCAAGCGATTGCTTCCTGTTCGAACCAGGATGGCTAACTGGTCGCGAGCCGAATCCGGCTGTCCGATCCGGCGATAGTGCAACGCTAGCTGATACCGCGCTTGGTCTCCGTACTCCGAACCGGCATAGCGGTCGGCGATCGTAGCGAAGTAGGACAAGGATGCGGCCGTGTCTCCGCGCATGCGTGCCAGCGTGGCACGTTCGAAACCGGCACGCGATGCCATGGCGGTGTCATTCGCGTGGGACAACATCACGATGGCATACAGGGAATCCGCTGCCGAGGCGTTGGCGTGGGCGTCGTAGTACGAGGCCAGGTCCAGTTTGGCTGCCGCAACCCGCTCGCTACTTGGATACCGGCGTTCCAGGTCCCGGAAGGCATTACTGGCCTGTGGCACATCGTCCATTGAGAGGTACGTCTTGCCAAGCATGTACAGAGCCTCATCGGCCCGTTGCGACGAAGGGAACTTCTGCAGGTAGGCCTGCAACTCCCCTGCCGCATTCTGATAGTTCTGACCGCTATAAAAGATCTCCGCCTTCTTGAAGGTAAAGTCCTCGGCCATCACCGAATTGGGATTGGCGTTGATCAGCGTATCGGCGATGGCTAGCGCTTCATCGGTCCGCCCCATGCCCACCAATGCGAGCTGCATGCTTTTGGCGGCTTCGGCAGCAAGTGGGTGCGAGGGATAGCGTGCGATCACTTGACGATACGTTGCAATGGCAGCGTCCACATCCTCAAGATTGTACTGGGCATCAGCGATCGTGTACAGAGCTCGCACGGCATGATCACCGTCGGGATACGCCTCCAGGAGCCGTCGGAACTCCACGATCGCAGCCGCGTCGTTGCGGCGCTGGAATTCGATCCACCCCACGAGGAACAGCGCGTCGTCTGCCAGCCGACTCATTGTATGCCGGGAGACGTAAGCACGAAGTCGAGTGGACGCTTCGGCCAGCTGTCCGGCATTGTACAAGGCCTTACCGGTCTGATATCCGGCATAGAGGCCTTCCTGCGAGTCGGGACTACGCCGCGCTGCCTCTTCGTACTGCCGCGCAGCGGCACCAAAGTCCTTCAGGATATACAAGGCATCGCCCTTGCGGATGTAGGCATCCACCGCGTAGCGCGAAGAGGGGTACGCTTCCAGAAGCTTCGTGAAGGTCTGTACACTTGGTCGCAGTTCGCGGCGCCGGAACTGCGTCCAGGCCAGGCCGTAGAGTGCCTCCTCGCGTCGCGGCGAGGCGGTATTCGTGTTCACGATCTCGCCGTAGAGCTCCGAAGCATTCTTCAGCAGGTCTTCCCGGTACATAGCTTCGGCCAGCCAGAACGTGGCTTCGTCACGCCGACCATCTTTGGGATGATTTCCCAGGAAGTCCGTTAGTGCCGCAATGGCCTGACGGGCATCATTCGCCTGAACCAGGCAAATACCTCGTTTCAGTCGAGCTTCCGCGATCAATGACTGCCGATTGGGAACGAAGGCATCCGATGCCTGAGCACAAAGACCAACAGCCCGTTCATACGCCGTAGCTGCTTTGTGCCACTGTTGTTGTTCGATCAGGGTCGCGCCAAGGAGCAATTCGGCTCTGATCGTAGTGGCCGCATCGTCAGAGGTTTGCAGGGCGCGCTCGAGGGACTTCACGGCATCGGCAAAGCGTCCGTTCTCATACGCAGTTTGCCCTACTTCAACGAGGGCCTGAGCACGGTAAGCATAGTCCGGCCGTGCCGAGAGGTCCAGAAATGCCGTCGATGCCTCGGCAACCTGTCCCTGGCGCTTCAGCGTCACCGCTCGGTACAGTAACGCCTGTTGCCGCACCATGGAGGTCTCGTCTGTCACAGAACCGCGGATCTGGTCGAACGCCCGAAGCGCGTCCGGAAGCCGACCCAGCTGCAACCAAGAGAAGCCGGAGTGCAGCGTCATGATCGAGGCATAGGCCGACGATGGATAGCGATCATTGAAGGCTGCGCAGGAGTCAGCAGCCATTTGGTAACGTCCTCGCATCAAGAGTGCAGTGGTGCGAACCACCAGCACTTGTTCGGCGGCTGTGGCCGGGGCTGCCGAGGCCTGCTGCACGATGAGCGTGTCGATCCCGGTAAGCACGTCCATGGCGCGTTCGGGTTGCCGAAGTTGCAGGTACCCTTGGGCCTCGCGGATCCGCGCCTCTGTGGCTGTGGTCGATCCCGGATGGGCCATGCGAATCCGCGTGTAGGCCTCGATCGCCTCGGCCAGATGTCCATTGCGATCATAGACCTGACCGATCGCCAGGTAGGCTGGCGCAGCATACGACCCGGTGGAGTCTACAGCGATACATTGTTGAAACGCGGAGATCGACTCTGCGAATGCACCTGTGCGAGCCCGTGCCACGCCTTCCCAATACCGGGCAAGGTGGGCCAGAGTCCGATAGTCCGGGTCCGTGCGCGCAACAAGATCCTGCTCGGCCGTTCCTGCGCCTGTGGACAAAGCGTCGGCAGCAGCCTTCAGGTCCTCGATCTCGAGCATGGCCAAGCCCCGTTCCACCCAGGCATAGGCCACACCAGGGGCATTGGGACGCGTCCGAATGAACTGATGTAATACCCGGTCTGCAGCAGCGCCGTTGCCCGAGGCCTGTTCGATCTCGCTTCGGCGAAATGGGAGCGCATCATCTGCAGCCGAATGACGCTGGCGGGTCCGCAGGCGGAGGACGTCCGTATAAGCCTTGCGCACCAGCCCCCTGTCGAGTTCGTCGGCCAGCCGACGTTCCTCGAAGAGTACGGTCTCATATGGATGTGGTACGACCTGTGCCGTAAGATGAGCGACCAATACGGCCGCACTTCCTACGACGGACAGGGACCATCGAAGGAGGCGGAATACCAACCTGGAATCCTCAAAGAATGCTGCACGGCAAATGTACGAAAGGCTGGCTACGGCTGTACCGTAGTTTTGTGGGATGACTGACGTAGCCTCCTCCCCTGCCGTGTATCACGTACTGCTGTATTATCACTTTGTGCCGATCGACGACCCGGAAGGATTCTCCGCCGAGCACCGGCAGCTCTGTGAGCAGTTAGGCCTTCGTGGCCGCATCCTGGTCGCCTCCAACGGGCTCAATGGTACGGTTTCCGGACCCGTTGACGCCTGTAGCGCCTATATGCGATCCCTCCAGGCAGATCCTCGGTTCTCCGACATGCCCTTCAAGGTTGACGTGGTGCCGGGACATGTGTTCCAGAAGCTGTTCGTCCGTGTCAAATCCGAGCTGGTCACGTTTCGTACGGATCATCAACTGGACCCACGTCGCCGCACCGGACGGCATCTGTCGCCACAGGACTATCACGCCATGTTGCAACGCGAAGGCGTGGTGATTCTCGACGGGCGGACGGACTATGAGTTCGATCTCGGACACTTCCGTGGAGCGATCCGACCTGAGGTTGCTTCGTTCCGCGAGTTCCCGGACTGGATCCGAGAACACATGGCCGACCTCAAGGACCGTCCGATCCTTACCTATTGCACGGGTGGCATCCGCTGCGAACTCCTCACGGCCTTCATGCTCGAAGAAGGCTTTACAGATGTCTATCAGCTCGATGGCGGCATCGTGACGTACGGGAAGGATCCCGAGGTGAAGGGGGCTTTGTGGGACGGCAAGTGTTATGTGTTCGACGAGCGGATCGCTGTGGACATCAATCACACGGACGACCGGCAGGTTGTTGGTCGATGTCATCATTGTGGCGCACCGACCGAGCGATACGTGAACTGTGCCAACCTGGACTGTCACCGACAACACCTCAGCTGCGAACCTTGTGAAGAGCGCATGGCGCGTTCGTGCTCAGCCGAGTGCATGGAAGCCCCTCGGCACGAGATCCTTGTCCAGGAGTAGCTGGCCGTACTTGCATCAACACGTACAGAAAACGCCCGACCCTCCGCAAAGGAAGGCCGGGCGTTTCGGTTGATGTTCTGCGGCGTGCCCCCCTCGCCCGATGGGTGAAGGGGGCTTGCCGTCGTGCTTACTTGCTGATCGTTACCGTAGCGGCTGCCGTCTGGCCCAGGCCTTCGGCGATGAGCGTGTAGACACC
>JANJTN010000132.1 GCA_024711065.1 bacterium | reverse complement strand
CGTTGGTCGGTGATAGGGGCTTGAGTGGCGTCTTGTCGTACTGGCCGGTGGCCGTCATTGTGTCGCGGCCAGGGACGGATACGCTCACCTTCACCTGGTGCAGACCCTCGTAGGTGGGCGGCACGTAGGTGATCAGGTAGTAGTTCTGCAGGGAACGATAGATGTCCAGAAAGATGCTGATCAGATCGCGCTTGGAATAGGCGCGGTAGTACTTGCCGCCGGTATACAGCGCCAGCGACTGCAACTCTTCGTCGTTGGCATAGGCAAAGCCCACACAGTAGATGCTGATGTTGTGCTTGGTGGCGTACTCGTAGATCTCGGAATTTATGGTCATGCTGGTGTTCTCTTCACCGTCGGCAAAGACCACGCACACCTTGGGTTGTTCGATGGGAACATCCTGCAGGGTCTTGAGTGAACGCATGATGCCGTCGTAGACGGACGAGAACAGACCCTGCGAGCGTTTCTTGTACTCCCGGAACTCGGCCAACATGGACACCGTGTCGGTAGACAACGGAAAGACCTCGGTGATCTGCTGATGAAATCCCACCAGAGAGATGGCATCGCACTTCCGCTTGAGTCCGATGAAGAGTTCCGTGCCGTAGTCCAGAGCGTCTTTGACGCCTTTCATCGAGCCGGACTGGTCTACGGCCAGGGCGATCGACGTTGGGATGGAGTCTTGCTCGCCGAACTCCCGCACGGAGTAGGGAGAAACGGGGACGCTGCGCTTGCGGCGCCGTGTGCCAAGGTCTTCGATCACGGCCGGGAAGTAATCCGGCGCACCAGGCTTCTTGTAGGGATCGGCCATGTGCGTGATCACAAATCCGGTGGTATCCAGCACGCGCACGAACAGCCGAATCGAGTCGGGATAGGCATAATGCTCTACTTTCCAGACGTCGGTGCGTAGTGTGGCCACATCTTCCACCGAATCGATGTGACGTGTTTGCGTAAAGCGCAACACGGTACCCCGCTCGCCATCCTCTCGGAGGTCGAACCGTTGATCGATGGTGTGACTGCTGGAGCAGGCCCCGATGGCCAGGGCCGTCAGCAGGAGGAGCGGCAAGGATCTCATGCAAGCTTCAGGCCGATGACCATTCCATCGCCCAGCGGGACGAGGGTGGTCTGCAGGCCGGGGTGGGCAACCATGAGGTCGTTGAACGCACGCAGTGCCTTCACATTGTTCGGTTCGGAGTCCGGGTTGGGCATGTGCACCTGACCCCACGCCAGGGCGTTGTCTCCGATGATCAGTCCACCAGTACGCACGTGCGGGAACACCATCTCGAAATACCGGGAGTAGTTCGGCTTGTCGGCGTCGATGAAGACCACGTCGATCTCCTGTTGGCCATGGGCCAGCAAGGGGTGCGCCGACAACGTCTCGGCGGCTGGTCCTTCCAGGACCTCGATCACGGAACCCAGTCCGGCTTCGACGACCTTTCGGCGAATGAAGTCGGCGTGCATGGGATTGAACTCGCAGGCCACCAGGCGTCCACCGTCCGGCAACACCCGGGCCATAACGATGGCCGAATAGCCGGCCAGCGAGCCCACCTCGACAACGGTGCGGGCACCGATGGAGCGGAGCAGGATCTGCAGGAAGGCGGTCTGTTCCGGAGCGATATTGATCGCCGGGATCCCGGCTGCGGTGGCTTCGGCGTTCAGCGTGCGAAGGAAGTCGTCCTCAGCGCTGAACTGCGACCGTAGATAGTCGTTCAGCTCCTGGGTGAGCGGTGTACTCATCGTAGACATGCGGCAAGCCCCTTACTTGTGACCGATGCCGATGTTCACGTTCACGCCGTTCTCGCGGGCCGTTCGGATGAAGCCGTTCAAGCGCAGCACGGTGGTGTCGATCCTGCGGCGGAAGTTGGTGTCGTATAGCGCTGCGTGCAGCAGCCCGTCATTCGTACGAATGTCGGAAACCACGCCGTTCACGTTGGTGATCAGCGAATCGACATTCACGATGGCAGTATCGGCCTTTGCCAGCGTGCCTTCCATTTCTGACAGCCGAGCGTCGAGCTTGGCGATGGACGACTTGAGTGCCGGTTCGTTGTCGCGGACAACACGGCGCAGATCGGCCAGGGCCTCACGAGCGTCTCGCACCGCGCCGGAGAGGGCTTCGCGATTTTGCTGCAGCCAAATGCGGGCATCGGACATCAGCATGGCGCCATCCGAGGCCATCGACGAAAGGTTGTTCACAAAGGTGCTGTCTCGCATCACTTCGGTGATCGCGCCGGTGATCGTGTCGATCCGACGAAGGAGTCGAATAAGGTCGCCGCTGACGTCGCCAACCTGGGTGACCAGGTCGCCGATATCCGAGGAGGTCACACCGCGCATTTCGGTGCTGAGATCGAACGTACCCGCCGAGTCGCCCGGAAAGATGTCGACCTTCTTTCCACCAGTGATCTCCAGCATGGAAACACGGGCATAGGCGTCGGGACGCAGATCATCCACACGATCGATCTCTACGAGTGCCAGCACTCCGCCGTTATCCGAGGTCACGGTGGTGACCTTGCCGCGTTCTACGCCATTGACCATGACCGGCGAACCGGGTGTGAGACCACCGCTGCGCTGCAAACGGATCCTGATCTCCGGTCCACGTGGCGTGATGGAAAAACCCTCACCGATCATGATCCCGCCCACAAGGAGTGCAGCGGCGATCAGCGTGATGAGTCCAACCTTGATCTCTAACGAGCGCGATTGATCCATAGAGCGCAAAGTTAGCGCATCGGGGCCAGCTTAGAATGGAATCTCGTCCTTGCCGCCCGTGGTGGCTTCATGGTGCTCGGCGTCGCCATTCATTCCGGCTTCGGCTTTTCGGGCGTCCAGCAACAGAATGTTCTCGGCCACGATCTCGGTCACGTAGCGTTTCTGACCCTCGCGGTCGTCGTAACTCCGGGTCTGGATCTTGCCCTCCACGTAGATCCTCGACCCACGGTGCACAAGACGCTCCACGATGTCGGCCAGGCCACGCCAGGCTACGATCGTATGCCAGTCCGTATGTTCCTGGATGGCGCCATCCTTGTCCTTCCAGCTCTCTGAGGTGGCCATCCGGAACTGAGCGACCTTGACCCCGGTAGGGGTGAAGTTCACGTCGGGATCCTTCCCAACGTTGCCGATCAGCATCACTTTGTTCAGGGTGCGCGACATGCTTCCCTCCAATTGAATTTCGTTCCGACTCGTTACTTGTTAGCGCGCGAGATGCTGCGTGGCTAATATAGCGACCGAAGCATCGCGTTCGCACTCCACCGTGGAACCAGCGACCCGAAATGTGACACCTCGAGGTTCCCCTCCTGCCATGATCTGCCACACCACCATCAACGGACGCACGCTCACGTTCAGCCTGGCGCATCCGATCGACATCTCCATTCCCGTTTCCGAGCACGACCCGGTGAATGCCTTTCACCTGCCACGCGCCTCCTTCGCCCCCTTCAGAATGGGGAGCTTTGTGGGCAGCATCGAAGAGGGCGGTCCGGTCCGTTGCGACGTGGTCACCCTTGCCCCGCACGGAAATGGTACCCACACCGAATGCGTGGGACACATCGGTGGAAGGGGGTTCTCGCTGATCACGGCACTGCGGCAGCAGTTGTGGACGGCGCGTCTCATCACCGTAGAGATCGGTACCGATGGTGCGATCTCACTCGATACGTTGAAGGGGGCTTGGCACGAGTGGGGAGAGGACGCCCTGGCGATCCGCACGTTGCCGAACACTCAGGACAAGCGATCGCGCCAATGGTCCGGCAACAACCCGCCCTTCGTATCGCCGGATGCCATGCGCCTGATCGTGGAACGCGGGGTGCAGCATCTGCTGGTCGACCTGCCGAGCGTGGATCCGGAGGAGGACGGTGGCGCGCTTGCCGCTCATCACATCTTCTGGCAGTTCCCGGAGGCCCCACGCACGTCCGCCACGATCTCCGAGATGATCTACGTCCCAGACACCGTGGCGGATGGTGTGTACTTGCTGGATCTGAACGCTGCTGCCTTCGACGGCGACGCCGCACCAAGCAGACCGATGTTGTATGCGGAAGCTAGCGTCTAGCGTTTAGCGTCTAGCGTTTAGCGTTTAGCGATTAGCGTTTAGCGCCTAGCCCCTCGCCCTTCGCCCTTCGCCCTTCGCCCCTATATCACTACCGTAGCCCGTACTCGTCGATCTTCCGGTAGAGTGTTCGCTCGGAGATGCCGAGCAGGTTGGCGGCGTCTCGCCGGTTGCCCTGGGTGCGGCGCAAGGCGAGTTCAATGGCCATCTTCTCGATACGGGCCAGGTTCAGGTTCTCGTCGTCCACTTCGGGGGTAGACGATGCCACAGGCGCGGGTTGAGCTGCCGGTGCGGTGTTGGCAGCCGGATCGAAGCTGAGCGTGAGCAGGTGGCGCAGTACGGTCTTCATTTCGCTCACGTCCGAGGCCAGCTGCAACAGCGTTCGATAGAGCAGCTGCATGTCGGCGTCCGAGCGCGGTTGCTGCACGTCGGCCACACGCACGAGGGCCGTGGGCATCACGGGGTCGCTGACTTCGGGGGCCGGGAGATACTGTTGGACCATTGCAGCCGTGATCCGTTGTCCGCGTTCCAGAGTGACCATGGTCTCGACCACGTTTCGCAGCTCGCGCACGTTGCCGGGCCAACTCTGCTGTGCCAGTAGATGCAGGGCTTCGAGGTCCACTCCTTCGTACTCGAACACGTTGCGATCGGCAGCCCGCTGAGCAAAATGCTCTACCAGGGCCGGGATGTCGTCAGGGTGTTGCCGCAACGGCGGAAGGTGAATGTTCACGGAGTTCAAGCGGAAGAACAGATCCTGACGGAAGCGGCCCTGGCGTACCTCATACATCAGGTCGCGATTGGTTGCGGCCACCACGCGGACGTCCACTTTCTGCACGGTAGACGACCCCAGGCGGGAGAACTCGCCCGACTCCAGGATCCGCAGCAGCTTGACCTGCGTATTGATCGGCATCTCGCCGATCTCGTCCAGAAAGATGGTCCCGTGGTGTGCCGCTTCGAAAAAGCCTTTCCGCTTTTCATCGGCGCCCGTATACGCTCCCTTCTCAGCACCAAAGAGTTCACTTTCGAGCAGGGTCTCCGGGATCGCACCGCAGTTCACGGACACGAAGGGATACTTCTTGCGCTGGCTCAGGTCGTGAAGGGCATGGGCAAAGACCTCCTTGCCGGTGCCCGTCTCGCCCGTGATCAGCACCGTGAGGTCCGTTGGCGCTACTTGCAGCAGGCGCGACATGGCCTGATGCATCACGTCGCTCTCGCCCACCAGGCCAAAGCGTGTGGTCAGTTGTCGCAGGATCTGTCGGCTGGCATTCACAACTGCGAAACTACGCACAGCTGCAGGTTTGCACCGGTGCCCATGGACTCACCGACGTGCGTGCTCCACCACCAGACGTCGCTCAGCATCAGCGATCGCCTCACGCGCCCGCAGCACGGCATCCAGATTCACACTGATGGACGTGATGCCGGCTCGCACCAACAGTTCGGCCATTTCGGGACGATTGGAGGGGGCTTGCCCGCAGATCGAAGACGTAAGGCCATGCTCCCGAGCCCCCTTCACGATGCGTTCGATCGCGTCTACCACGGCCGGGTCCGACTCATCGAACAACTCGGCACAGATGCCGGAGTCGCGATCCACTCCCAGCATCAGTTGGGTGAGGTCGTTCGAGCCGATAGACACCCCGTGGATCCCCATGGCGGCATAGTGTGGCAGCCAGTAGACCACTGAGGGGACTTCGGCCATCACCCATCGCAGCAGCGAGCGATCGGCTCC
>JANJTN010000061.1 GCA_024711065.1 bacterium | reverse complement strand
GGACGGGGCCGACGCTGTTGAAACGCTCATTACTGCAAGGATCACTGGTGAAGATCGCCATCACGAAAGCCGCCGGGAATGACCGGTATGACAAGTACGCCGTATGGCTCCATGCCGTTGACCCAACCGTTGAGATCGTCGATCTTGATGGACTTACCGCCGATGCCGCGGTGGAGCGGCTGCACGATGTTGCCGGCGTGATCCTCTCCGGCGGAGACGATGTAGATCCCGACCTCTACGGTCAGCCCGAGAAGCGCGAAGCCTGTGGCGATATCGACCTGGCCCGCGACGAAATGGAACTGGCCGTGGCGCGCGGTGCCGTGGAACGCAACATTCCCGTGTTGGGCATCTGCAAAGGGATGCAGATCCTGAATGTGGCCTTCGGTGGTACGCTGATCGCCGATATCCCGACAACGATCAACACGCCCATCGAGCACCGTCGGTTGGATCACGTGGACAGCACGCACACGATCGAAGTGGAGCCGGGTTCGATCCTGAAACGCATCGCCGGCACCATGGAGGGAACCGTGAACAGCGCCCACCACCAGGGCGTCGAACGTCTGGCCCTGGTCTTTACGCCGTCGGCATTGTCGGAAGACGGCATCGTCGAAGCGCTTGAATGGGGAGATGCGGCTCTGGGTGGCAAGCCCTTCCTGCTGGGTGTGCAATGGCATCCGGAGCGCATGCCCTATGCCGAACCCTTCTCGCTGCGCCTGGCCGAACACTTCCTCCACGAAGCGTCGGCATACCAACTGCTCCTGCGCTAAGCCAAGATTACCGCACGGACACGTCGATCTGCAGCGCTGTCGAGAACGTTGTCGGCAGACCATTGCGCGTTGCCGACACAGCCAGTATCCCCAGCGAGATCGCCGGCAATGGAGTCCATCGAGCCGACACCAACGTGCGCGCACCGCGACCACTACCGGCCACGATCTGCAGCAGACCACTCAACGGAGCCTCGATGGTGTAGGGGGCTGTGTCGATGCTCTCGCTGTGATACACCGTGTGGCGCACGGCTAGGGCCAACGCATCGTCTGGAGTGTAACGGGCTTCGAGATACCCCAGACCGCCGATCTCGGTTGGACGCAGCCGGTCGGCACTTAACCAGCGCACATCGGCGCGGCATCGCACTCGAAACGAGCGGTGCACTTCGGCTGTGAGCTCTGCACGCCCGGTAGCTCGTCGTCGCTCGATCATCGCTGTGACCGTGCCATCGGTTGGCCGCCAACCCTCGGTGTCGACCTCGTAGCGTCCACGCGCCGCCAGCGTCAAGCCCCTTCCCAGTCTCCGCTCCGCGTCGATCAGCACATCCATTCCGTGTGATGGAAGGGGGCTTCCCCACGATCTGGATGGACGCTGATGCAGGTCCACCGATGCCTCGATATTCCATCGCTGCGCGCGATGATGCAGGCCGATCACAATGCCGGATTCGTTGCCGAGGGCCGAGGCAGACGTGATCGGTGCGGCATACGGATTCCGCAGATCGGCATGTGCCCAGCGCACGCCGCCCACAACGCGGCCGGCCGGATACGACCACCGGACGATCGCCAGTCCCGCCGTTCGCAGCGCCTGATCGGCTGCGATCTCTGCCAGAGCACTCCACGCTCCGTGGATCAGTTGTCCATGGACCGACGCAAGCGTCCGCTCTTGGTCCGGCATCACGGTCATCGAAGTGGAGGAAAGGGGCTGGTCGTACTGCAGATGCTGAAGGCTTGCGCCCGCAGTGAGGCTGGTCAGCGACAACGTTGCCGTTGCCGCATAGAGAGTCTCCAGGCGCTGACCAACCGAGCGGTGCGACCACACGCTTCCAGCTTCGAGCGGGATCCCGGCGATGGTGTCCGAGGCAACGATGCCAACGCCGCGCTGTGCCGGATCGAGCCAGCTGGAGGTCCACGGACGCAGACGCGTGGTGCTCTCTACCGAGGCAGCTCGAGCCAGGAGGCCGCGGCCGAACGCGCCACCACCACCGTGCACCAGGCCCAGACCGGATCGCAGAGCCAGGTCGCCAACGGCCACACTTACCGGGCCGACGTCCGATATGGCCCAGCCCCCCAGCACCTTTCCGAGGGGTCCCGACCGAGACTGCACGCCGGCCCGTGTGGTGGCGGTGTGGATCTCTGCCCGACCAAAGACATCCGGTGTACTCGCAGGATCCGAGCGAAGACGCGATCGAAGACGCACGCCATCGAACCACGATCCACAGGTGCAGACGAGCGACGTAGCCCCCTCCAGGATCAGTCGTTGATCCACCGAAAGGCAGGCGTTGGCGGCGAGGGCGTCCATCGAAGCGGCTCCTCCGCGCACGGCGGCCAGAATGCGCGATGCCGTTGCCCGGCCGATGCCCGGCAGGGAGGTGAGCACCGTGGCCGAGGTACAGTGAAGGCACAGCGGCGCATCGCGATAGGTCTGTAGCGCATCCAGCTGAGGAACACTCCAAGGGTCGGCCGCAAGATCATCGATCTGGGCGTGCATCAGGGTGCAGGCTGCCAGCAGCGTGGCGACGAGCGCTACGGAAGATCGATGGACCATGTTGTTCGCATTCCCAGGGAACCCACCCACTCGACGTCCACCGACAGCAGCGGCACGGACGCTACGGCAACGCGTACGGCGGCAGCGAACCGCAGGGGTGCGGTTCCGGTACGCGCACGGAGGTGGACGTTGGGCGAGACCGGCGCCAGCACCGAGAGATGCAGATCCGGAGCACCTGCAGCCTGGACGGAGGCCACGGCCGACGCAGTAACGGCCCCCTCCCAAGCGGCCCCGAGGCGTAGGGTACCGGAAGGGGGCTGAAACCGCGTGTGGAGCTGCAGCAGGTCGTCCACGCTGCAGACCACGGACCAGGTTGGGTCCAGAATCACATGTACTTGCGTCGACACAACGCCGCCCATGGTGGGCGCGAATCCGTCGGCACCACGGCGAAAGACCGATCCGCGTGCACCGAATCTGAATCCTGTGGTGATCGGGATCCCCACCGCCGCAACGATGCTCAGATCGGTCCACCCACCGCCAGCCATACCGTCCAGACCAAAGCAGACACTCCCGTCTGACAGTGCCGCTGCAAGGCTGCCCCGGCTCAGGGCCGACAGACCATACGCCGCCGGTCTGATCGTTGCCGAGCACCAGGAGTCGGCATACGGCGCAGCCGGAGCCAGCAGATGCTCCAGCAGCGAGAGGGCCGTGGCTCCCGTGGCATCGGCAGCGAGGGCAGGATGCACGAAGGCTGCCAACAGGATCGTCAGCACGAGCATGCGTATGTTCGTGCCTACACTAGACCAAGGGAACGCGATGATGCGACGAGTCTTCATTGTTCTCACCACCGTGGCGCTGGCCATCGGAAATGTGACACTGTCTGCCCAGGAATTGAACGCCACGGTCACGGTGAACATGGACCTGCTCCAGATGGACGACCGGGTGGATGTTCGAACCATGGCCGCAGACGTAGAGCGCTATCTGGACAATCAGCGCTATACCGGTCAGGAGTGGGAAGGCGAGCGGATCCCGGTAGATGTCACGATCTATCTCACGGCCCGCAACGGCAACACCTACACCGGACGTCTGGCCGTGGTCAGCCGTCGACTGGTGAATGGCGAGCCCAATACCGGTGGGCCGTTGCTGCGGATCTTCGACCAGGAGTGGCAGTTCGAGTGGACGTTCAACCCAACGCTGAGCTACCAGACGATGCGATACGATCCGTTCACCAGTCTGGTCGACTTCTACGTACTGATCGCGATCGGGATGGATTACGACACGTACGACGATCTTGGTGGCGACCCGATGTATTACTCTGCAAAGCAGATCGCCGGCCTCGGGAATGCCGTGGGACTCACGAGCTTTTCCACGAATTACCAGCCAGGCCAGGTCACGCGGATGTCCATCATTTCGGAACTCACAGACCCTCGGTTCCAACCGCTTCGGCGGCTGTACTACGACTATCACGTGGCGATCGACGACATGGCCACGGACCGTGAGGCGGGCAAGAAAGCCATGATGCAGGTGGTGGAGGACCTGGCCTATTTCAAGCAGAACAACGTGACCAACCGCTCGGCACTGCTGCAGATCTTCTTTGACGCCAAAGCCGGCGAGATCGCCGACATCTTCCGCGGCGAACGCGGAAGCCCCGTATGGAGCAAACTGGTGTTCCTGGATCCCGGCAACACCCAGATGTACGAAGCAGCCGAACAGGGGCGGTGATCGGTGTCCGTGAATCAGCAGCGCCACGAACACTTCATGAAAGAGGCTCTTGCCGAGGCGAAACGGGCAGGGGAACGCGGCGATGTGCCGGTAGGATGCGTGATCGTGCGGAACGGCGTGGTGATCGGCCGAGGCGCCAACGAGATCGAGCGGACCGGCGACCCTACGCGTCATGCCGAGATCGTGGCCATTGAAGACGCCGTGGAAACCGCCGGTGAGAAGTTCCTGGAAGACTGTGCGATCTACGTTACGCTCGAACCCTGCAGCATGTGTGCCGGAGCCATCGTTCTGGCACGTATCCCCACGATCGTCTTTGGTGCGCATGATGCCAAAACGGGTGCCGTTCGCTCGTTGTTCGAGCTTACCGACGACCCGCGGCTGAATCACCGCTGCATCGTTCGCACGGGTGTTCTGGAAGGGGAGTGTGCCACGGTGCTGACAGAGTTCTTTGCAGCGAAGCGCTCCGAAGCCCCCTCCCACGAGCCTTTCGTGGAGCCGGTACCAGAACCTACCGGTGTTGGCCTACTGGTGTTGGTGCCAACGCCCATCGGCAACCTGGAAGATGTGACCAAGCGAGCGCTGGAGATGCTGCGTGATGCCAGCGTGGTGTTCTGTGAAGACACACGCCGCACCGGACTGCTGTTGCAGCACTTTGGCATTCAGGGAAAACACCTGGTAAGCAATCACGACCACAACGAACGGCAGCGCGCCGAAGAGGCCGTGCAACGGATACGGCGCGGCGAGATCGTAGCCCTGGTCTCGGATGCCGGGATGCCGGCCATTTCGGACCCCGGCTATCGAGCCGTGAAAGCGTGCCGAGACGCCGGCCTGCCAGTGATGGCGTTGCCCGGTGCCTCGGCAGCACTCACGGCAGCTGCGGCCTCCGGCTTGCCCACCGACGAGTTGTATTTTGTGGGGTTCCCGCCGCAGAAGAAAGGTCGCAAGACCTTCCTTGATCGCGTGCTGGCTACGTCGGCAACCGTGGTGTTGTACGAATCGCCGTATCGGCTGGAAAAGCTGCTGCAGGAGATCGTGGACCGCGATGGTGCCGACCGACCGGTGGTGGTTGCGCGGGAGCTGACCAAGAAGTTCGAAGAATACATCACCGGTTCGGCAGCCGAAGTGCTGGCCGCGATCTCCGCCAGGGGCGGCGTGAAAGGCGAGTGCGTGGTGGTGGTCGGCCAGGTTACCTCATAGAGACCATGTTCATCTCGTTCGAAGGTATCGACGGCAGCGGCAAGAGTACGCAGCTGGGCCTGCTGCGCACCTGGCTGGAGCAGCGCGGCTATCGCATCGTTACCGTTCGCGAACCCGGCGCAACGCACTTGTCGGAGTCGATCCGCGAGATCCTGCTCAGCAACAAGCAGTCGATCACGCCAACGGCGGAGCTGCTGCTCTTCTCGGCAGCTCGGACACATCTGGTGGAAACGGTGATCCGTCCGGCCCTGGAGCGCTCCGAAGTGGTGCTCTGCGACCGGTTCGTGGATTCGACCACGGCCTATCAGGGATATGGCCGCCAGCTGGACCTGAGAGAGGTAGATCTCTGTAACAGCCTGGCAACGCACGGAGTCATGCCTAGTGTAACGTTCTTCATCGATGTACCCTATGAAGAAGCCCAGCTGCGGATGCAGTTTCACGCCTCTCCAACGGAACCGGACCGTATGGAACGCAGCGGTCGGGACTTTTTTGAACGGGTGCGCGATGGCTATCTGGCCATTGCCGAAGGCGACCCGCAGCGATTCGTGATCGTGAATGGCGTGCAGGATCGTGATCGGATCCACGCCGAGATCGTTGCCCACATGGAGGAACGGCTGGGATAGGGTTCCCGGACGGGAACTGCACGCCGCCATTCCGTATTTTGGAAGTTCTCATTCACACAACCGACCTGGTCTAGCATGAAGAATGCCCTTGTATTGTGTTCGATTTTGATCCTGGGTGCCGTTTCGGCATGGAGTGGTACCGGCCGCGTGGTAGACGCCCGGCTGATGCTCAGCCCGGCTCCCTCGGCCGTGAAAACGCCGAATGCGCAGGCCATCCCGTCGCAGCGCACCGTGATGCTGCAACACGAGATCGCTCGCGCAGCGTTCGAAGGCGCCGACAGCCGTCTGACCCTGACGAACGTTGAGGTGCCGATGCACGGCACGGTAAGCCTGGAGCTGGAGCGCTCGGCATCGGTGTTCGATGCCAATTCCCAGCTGCTGGTGAACACGCCGAACGGCAAACGCCCGATCAAGGTGCGACCGATCCAGTCTTACAAGGGAACCGTGAATGGCGACCCGGATACCTGGGTCTCGCTGCACTACTCAGAAGGCGATCTTGCTGGTTTCATTCAGCACGCCAGTGGCGACCGTACAGTGATCTCTCGTGCTTGGGACATGCGACACGAACAAGGCGCTTCGCCGCACGTGTTCTCGGACGAGATGTCGTCTCCCGACGGCATGGCCCTGACCAACTTCGTCTGCGGCACTGCCGACCTGCCCGAGGATGAGAAGAGCATTGTGACCCGTATGGCGATGCCCTCCAGCTTGAAGAAGGGCGAGCAGATGCAGTCCAGCGACCTGCTCGAAATGAAACTCGCCATTGTGCTGCGCGAGGACATCGACAGCACGCTCAAGCTTCGTGGGTATGACGACGAGCAGATCGCCCAGCACTTTGCCAAGATCGTGGCGTGCATGTCTCAGGCGTACGAAGAGGACCTGCGCACCCGAATGTATATCTCGTTTCTGCTCATCCATACCGTGGACGAGCCGTCCTACTACTTCTATGATGGTGCCGCCCCCGGAGAACTGCTCGAAGAATTCAGTCAGGATTGGGCTGCCGGCTACACGTCGGTGGATCGTACCGTGGCGCACCTCTACACGCGCAAGAAGCCGGTAGGGGGCTTGTACGTCGGTGGCATTGCCTATCTCGACAAACTGTGCAACCGCCAGTACCGGGGTGGCTTTGGTGTGAGTACCGTGGACCTGACCCCACCGTCGCAGTTGCCGGGCGACCCAACGTCGCGCAACGCCTTTGTGTGG
>JANJTN010000082.1 GCA_024711065.1 bacterium | reverse complement strand
TACAGGCACGGCAGCGGGTATATCCGCGATACCGACTGAGCATCACGCGGTAATGGGTCTTGTAGGACTTGTCCTCCAACATGCGGAAGAAGCCATTCACCCCGATATAGGTGCCTACTACGTCCATCACCTTGTGCATCTGATCCGGGGTCAGAATGTGAAGGGGCTTGTCGACCGGGATCTCGGCGTCCGACGCTTCGCGAAGCAGCGTGCGTAAATGCGCGCCGAACGTTTCGCCGCGGAACGGATGAATGGCACCACGCTTGAGCGACAACGTGCGGTCCGGAAACACCAGGTCTTCATCAATGCCCACGGACCGACCGAAGCCCTGACAGGTGGGGCAGGCTCCGAAGGGATTGTTGAAGGAGAACAACCGCGGTTCGGGTTCGATGTACTGCACCTTGGTCTTCGCACTCTCGAAGCGCGAGGAAAAGAACAGATCGCGCTCTTCGGCTGTGGGGTCCAGACGCCGAATGATCACTCGGCCGTTCCCCACTTCGAACGCCGTTTCCAGCGAGTCGGTCAGTCGGGATACGGTGTCCTCTTCATCACGGATCACCAGACGGTCCACCAGCACATGTACCGGCGTACCATCAGTAGGCAGCGCGGTCAGTTCATCAAGCGGTACCGGATCATCGGCATCGCCGAGGATCACGCGGGTAAAGCCCCTTTCCCCCAGACCGTCGCGCACCTCGTCTACCGAGCCGTGCTCAAAGGGCAGGTCGGCCATCACGTACACGCGTTCATCAACGTGGTGGGCCAGTAGGGTCTTGCCAACGTTCTCGGGCGTGTCCTTGCGGACGATCTCGCCGGTATCCTTGTCGATCACCGTGCCGATGCGTCCGTAGAGCAGGCGGAGGTAATCGTACACTTCAGTGGTGGTACCAACGGTGGACCGGGGGTTCTTGGTGAACGCCTGCTGCTCGATGGCAACCGCCGGAGGCAGCCCGGTAATAGCATCCACATCCGGTTTGTTCATCCGGTCCAGGAACTGGCGGGCGTAAGCGCTGAGCGATTCTACGAACCGGCGCTGCCCTTCGGCATACAGCGTGTCGAAAGCCAGCGAGGATTTCCCGGATCCCGAGAGCCCGGTGATCACCACCAGGGCGTTTCGCGGGATGTCCAGGTCGATATTCTTCAGATTATTGACCCGTGCTCCGCGGATGCTGATCACGCGGCGGGAAGGGGCTTGTGAACCGTTGGAAGGGGCAGACATGTTGTCCGTCATGGATCCGGCAAAGGCGAGGGAAACCCCAAATTTACGGATGCAGGACACCCCGGGAGATAAAAATCATGGCACACGGCTTGCTTGGGGTATAAGCAGTGCATAACTTAGTAGTCTTGTTTCAATTAGAATCTGATGTGGAGTCAATCGCATGGCACGTCGTTGTGAACTCACAGGCGTTGGCGTGATGTACGGGAACAATGTGTCCCACGCCAACAACAAGACACGCCGTCGCTTCCTGCCGAACATCCAGAAGAAGCGTATCTGGGTACCCGAAGAGGGTCGTTGGGTGACCGTGAAGGCCACCGCCAGCGCGCTGAAGACCTTGGACAAGGTCGGATACACGGCAATGAAGAAGCGCATGAGCAAGTGATCGTATCCTGCTAGCAGCAGCAGAGAGGAGGCCGCCTAGAGCGGCCTTTTTCGTACCCTGTCGTCATGAAAAGCGTTGTTTGATCGTCATTCCCGCTCATGCGTCATTCCCCTGTTCTGTTGTTCGTGATCGTTTCGGCCCTGGTGCCGACGGCTGGCGTGTTGGCGCAAGACGCTACCGTGCTGGAACAACAACAGAAGGCCAAGCAGTATTTCATCTCCGGAACGGCCCTGCAGTTGCAGGGTAACCGTCATGCTGAGGCGATCCTGGAGTTTCAGGAGTCGCTCAAGTACGATTCTTCGGCGGTGACGCTGGCCGCCATGGCGCGATCGTTCATCGCGCTGCGCAAGCTGGATCGCGCACAGGAGATCGTGGAGACAGCGCTTCGGATGGACTCGACCTCAGCTGACAGCTGGGAACTCCTGGCCGAGGTCCTGATCTCGTCCGGACGCTACGACGAAGGCATCGCTGCCTACGAACATATCCGGGCCTTGCAGCCTTCGAAACGCCAACTCTACACCCTTGGTCGGTTGTACGAACCGCGTGACGCCGACAAAGCCATCGAGGTGTACCAGGACCTGCTCACGCGACATCCGGATGCCGATGTGCTGCGCCGGATGGCTGGTCTCTACGAACGCAAACGTGATCGCGCCGGACAGATCCGCTCCCTGGAGTCGGCCCAACAGCTCGAAGAAGACAACGTTGGCATCGCCATCGAACTGGTCGACGGATATCTGCGGGCTGGGCGCCTGGAGGATGCCGTTCAGCTGGCCCGCACCTGGTCCACCCGCACCCATGCCTCCGAAGGCAGCCTGCGGGTATGGGGATCGATGCTGTCGGCGCTGCTCGAAGACAGTCTGGTAGCGAACCTGTATCTGGAACAAACCCAGAGTATGCTGGACGACGCCATGCGGTGGTATCCGCGGTCGTTCCCGATCACGAGCCTGGTCGGTTCCGTGGCGATCTCCATCAACGACCTGCCGCGAGCTCAGGTGGCGTTTTCCACCGCTGCCCGTCTGGTGCAGCAACGCGCCGAACCGCTTCTGCAGATCGCGGCCGTGTATCTCGGTACGGGACATCCCGCCGAGGCGATCGGCTTTCTGCTGGAGTTTCAGCCGCAACATCCCGCCGACCCGCGGTTCCTGCTGATGCTCGGTGATGCCTATGTGGTGTTGCCGGACGAGCCCACAGCGGTGTCCTACTATGAGGCAGCACTCGACCTGGACCCCATGATCCTCGAAGCCTGGCTGCAGCTTGGCGGGTTATACGATGGCATGGGGCGATACGATAGTTCCGATGCAGCCTACGAACGTGTGCTGCAGCTGGACCCCCTGAACATCGTAGCCAGCAACAACTACGCCTATTCGCTGGCGGTGCGCGGTCACGATCTGCAACGCGCCCGCGAACTGGCCTGGAACGCCGTGCAGCAGCAACCGGAGAATCCGGCCTACCTCGACACGTATGCCTGGGTCCTCTTTCAGAGCGGCGATGCCGAACGTGCTCGCGTCTTCATGGATCAGGCCGTGACCTACGGCGGCAACGCTACCCACCATCGGCACCTGGGTGACATTCTGGAACGCCTCGGCGACATTGATGGCGCGATCCGCGCATGGGAAGAGTCTCTTGCAAAAGACCCGGATCAGCCCGACCTTCAGATCAAACTCGACCGATATCGATAAGCCCCATTCCCCATTCCCCATTCCCCATTCCCCATGAACTCCCCTACCAGTAACGACCCCAACGACTAAGAGATCCTGATCCGCCGCCGAGGCGACACCGACGAAGCGTCGTACTGTC
>JANJTN010000010.1 GCA_024711065.1 bacterium | reverse complement strand
GCTTCGGGAGCGGTCCACCAGTATCTTTGCGGATCATGAAAACGACAATACTAGCTCTTGTCCTTGTTGTTCTTGCTAACGTTCATCTGGCAGCAACAGCTCACAGCTCACAGCTCACAGCCCACAGCAACAGCTCACAGCTCACAGCCCACAGCAACAGCTCACAGCTCACAGCTCACGGCCCACAGCAACAGCCAGCAGCAACGGAACGTCCGGCAGCGGGGATCGTGAATGGCGATACGATCTGGCTGGACGACTACAGCCGTGAAGTAGGTCGGCGGGCACAGATGAACCAATTGGCCGGGGAGCGATCACCATCGGACGTGATCGAAGACGCCTGGAAGGCCGTGATCCGGCAGACCGTCTTTCGTCAAAAAGCCGCTGCCCTGGGTATCGAGGTCACGCGAGACGAGATCCGCCGCCTGTTGTTGAACGACCCGCCGGATTATGTGAAGCAGGGTGTTGTGGACGACAAGGGGGCGTTCGATGCCGATCTGCTGCGAGGCATGATCAACAACCCCGACTCCCTGGTACGAGCCCGGGCCGGAAAGGCCAGTCCGAACGCCATCGCCGAGCAGGTCCGCCAGGTACGACAGTCGATCGATGGCTTGTTCGCCCAGGTCCAACAGCAGCTTCTTACGCAACGGCTCAGTGAGCGGATCAAGGCCGAGACCACCATCGACAGTACCAAGCTCTTCGAGCGGTACCTGCAGGCCGCAACCACGGCCAACGTGGATGTGATCTACCTGCCGTGCGCCGACGTTCCCGCCGATCCGGGCTACGAGGTCCTCGAAACCTACTACACGGCCCACCAGGACCGGTATGTGAGCGATCGCGAGCTGCGACGCTTGGCGATCATGACCTGGCCGTTCGTGGCGTCGCCGGTGGACTCGACCTTGATGCTCGGCAACATTGGCGCTTTTGTGGAGTCCCTGAACCAAGCCCGTACGGATCGGGAACGTGACTCGATCTGGAACGACGTAGCCGCAACAGTGCCGTCCGGCTCGACGCGCCTGCACCCCGATTCAGCCTCGCACCAGAACTTCTACAGCTTTGTCAAAGGCAAGAAGCGGGGAACCGCTCTCGGCCCGATCATGCATCCTACGGGAGTGCATATTCTGCTTGTCGACTCGGTTCTGTCCGAGAAAGGGGCTTCGGGTAAGGTCTATGCCGTGCGTGTGATCATCACGGATATCGATCCCAGTCGGGAAACGGTGGACAGCACGCTGAAAGAGGTCCACACTGCCGTAGAGATGTACGAGCGCGGACGTGTACTCGGCGAGATCGCCAACAGCTTCCAGCGTGAGATCGAGCTCTCGCCGTACTTCGGCAGCGACAACAAGTTGTACGAGTCCTATCGCTTGGTGGATGCCGCTTTTGAAGCGCGCGTGGCACAGATGCTGGACCCCGTAGACTCACCCGAGCGCGGTGCGATCGTAGCCGTGGTGATCGATTCCGTACCGGCAGGCCCCCTTCCCTTCGATGCTGCCATGGATCGCGTGCTGGTGGACTGGCAGATCGAACAAGCCTGCATCGCGCGCGAGACCGACATGAAGAAGATCCGAACCGTGGTCTCCGTGCTGGATGACGGGCGGATGCTGATCGGCGCACCCTTGCCCGGCGCAACGATCTTCCGGGATATCACGGTAGACCCCGGCGGGTTGATCGGCGATCAGATCCTGGATCCGCTGGCTTCGAAGGCGATCTGTGATGCCCGCGATGCCGGCGTGATGGGCCCATTCCGAGGCGATGCCGGGTGGTACATCGTGAACGTGCATTATGTGGTGCGTCCGAACCCGGACGACTATCCGCTGTACCTGAAATTGAACGGTGAGACCCTTGCCGAGGAACAGCGTCAGGACCATTGGAACCACTATCTGGATCATCTGACGGATGACGCCCAGATCTCGGACCAGAGGTACTTGTACTTCCGCTACTAGATCTTAGGCCGGGAGATCCAGACCGCGCGTCTCGCGGGCACGCACCAACATCACCAGGCCTACCACATAGGCCAGGCCGAACGCCAAAATCGCGTGGTCGAACCCACCTAGCCAGGAGATCAGGAAGCCAGCCGTGATCACGGCAGCAACGGTCACCAGGCGTCCGATGTTGAAGCAGATGCCTGTAGCTACGCCGCGTATGAGCGTTGGGAAGAGTTCCGGCACATAGTTCACCAGCACGCCTTGGTTGATCCCGATGAACATGCTGAGCACGAAAGCCAGAGCAAACACGGCATCGAGTCCAAGGGTTGGAACAAAGGTCGCAACGGTGATCAGTGCGCAACCGACGTAGCCAACGGCTGCAGCACCACGGCGTCCGAATCGCTCGGCCAGCGGGCCAGCTAAAAAGCCCCCTGCCACACTTCCCAGTCCAAGGGCGATGGTGGTCCACGACCGATTGTTCTGTGCCTGTTCCGGAGTTCCGAGCGTGCCCACCCAGGTGGGCATCCACACGAACACAGCCCAGAGACCCACCAGCATGGCACCGAACAGGATGATGCCGGTGAACAGATCGCGGCGGTGCACCGTATCCAGCAGCCGCTCGCGGGCCAGCTGACGATCCTTGTGCTGCTGTGCGCTCTGCTGCCACCACTCCGATTCCGGCACCATGAGCAGGACGCCTACAGCAAGGACCACCGTACTGCCACCAACAAGGTAGGCGGTCCTCCAGTCGTCGATAAAGCCTCCGATCACTCCACTCACGATCAACCCCACCGGAAAGGCATTGGCTAGAATGCCCACCATCCGTGCCCGCCCCTGATGCGCCCACGCCTCGGCCACCATCACGGCAGACAGAAGCAGCACGCTGCCGGCCCCGCCGCCGGTGATGAATCGGATCACGATCAGCGACAGTACATTCGGCGCCCAAGCGGTAGCTACGATACCAAGCGTGGTAACGGTCACGCTCAGGAAGAGCGCCATACGCCGACCCAATCGATCGCCCAACGCCCCCAGGAACACCGCACCGACGGCCCATCCGAAGAGAAAGGCCGCACCGGCCGTGGACCCTACCTGAGCCACCGTTTGCTGGTCGGCCATGCCGGTAAGATCCTTGACGATCACCGGCAGATAGGCACTGAACAAGGTGGCGGCAACGCCGGCACTGACCGTGGCCAGATAAGCGATCGCATACAGAGCATAGCGTGATCCCATAGGGGCAAAGATAGTCCGCTCTCGTATCTTCGACGCACAACTCAACCATGGTCACCGAGTGATCGGTGTGAAAAGGGAAGCAGGTGCCATTCCTGCGCGGTCGCGCCGCCGTGATGGCCGACGATCCGTTCTGGCTCTTGGAGAGCAGCCACTGAGGTACAGCAACCTTGGGAAGGCGAACGGGGAGGACGACGCCAGAGCCGGAAGATCTGCCATGGTCATCGTATTCAACGTGGTCGCAGACCACGCCGTTGCGCTGAACAACGGTTACTTGGAGTATTGCCATGCGCATGTATGCATGGGCGATCGCCTGTTTCATTCTTGCCGCCGGTTCGGCCGCAGCCCAGCAGATCATTGCTACGCAGCCCAGCGTAGCACGCCTGATCCACGACAACGACGTGGTGCATGTGTTCACGGATCGTGTGGACGCTGACTATGACGGCGAG
Source organism: bacterium (assembly GCA_024711065.1). GTDB lineage: Bacteria > Bacteroidota > Ignavibacteria > Kapaibacteriales > Kapaibacteriaceae > OLB6. The sequence goes on along the minus strand of JANJTN010000010.1, from coordinate 1,281 downwards.
CAAGACGAAGGTGATCTTCCGGCGCAGTGGCTGATCGTGAACATCGGTCAGCAATCCGTAGTCTCGACGTACACGTTCCCCTGGGCACGGGTCACCGCCAAACATCCGGCACTCGATCGCGCAACGGGCCTGATGTTCGTCGGCGTGGGCGACTCGGTCTGGGCCTTCACATCACGCACTCAGGTCCGCGGTACGGAGCCGGTGTTCGTTGGCTCGCACGAGGCCATCGGGTATGACGAGCGATCCGCCGTGTTGCTCATCAGTCAGCGTCCGTCCTTTACCGATCCCGGGTCGGTGGTCGTCATCGACCTACTCAACAAGGGACAGACCACGGTCGGCGTAGACGTGAATCCACAGATGTTCGACTTCTATCGAACGGCGAACAACGATCTGGTAGGCATCGTGCTCTGCGAAGGCACGTTCGGTGCAGCAGATGGTTCGATCGTGTTTCTGGATGCCGCCGGAGTGACCTCCCTGGCGGTGGGCGACACACCGAACCACCTTCTTGTGGACGACAACACCAACACCGCCTACGTGGTCCTGAACGGTAGTCACGAAATTGCCGTGATCGATCTGGACACGCGCACGATCACCGCACGCTGGAGCACCGGAACGTCGGGTTTCGACGGACCCCGCGAGATCGCCATCTCCACCGGCTACGCCTTCGTTACCTCGTTCAGCGGCGTCCTCCACGTGTTCACTCGCCACAACGGACAACTGCTGGCATCACCCTCACTGCTGGCCAAGGCCGACCCTGTGATCGCCGTTGAGTCCGCACTCTGGATTGGGCACAGCTTTGAGACCGGAACCTATACGCCCACAGGCGACGTGGCCATCTACCCTCTGAATGTTGTGAGCGTGACGGATGTTCACACAGCTACCCCCTCAACATCGATCAGCACATCCGCTGATCATGTCGAGTTGCCGTTGTTCACGAGCGGCAAGCCCCTTACCGTGACCGATCTGCAAGGGGCTCTGGTACCGTGTACCGTGGTGGGCCATCGTGTGCCAACGCTGCAGTGTTCAGCACTGCCGGCAGGTGTATACGTGGTGACCGATGGCACCCGAGGTATTCTGCTCAATATCGTGCGCTGATGCGCCCCACCTCGGCTTGAGTGGGGTCCCTCCTCGCTGCGCTCGTTCGGGATGACGCTGGGCTAGCGTTTCGCTCGTAGTGATGTGGGGGGGTCCCTCCACGCTGCGCGCGTTGGTGCTGAAGCTGGGCTAGTGTGTAGCTCGGAGTGATGTGGGGTGCCTCCTCCCTGCGCTCGTTCGGGATGT
>JANJTN010000163.1 GCA_024711065.1 bacterium | reverse complement strand
CGGGGAGACCCCGCATGGCGCCGCCGATGCGCTCGAGGGTGTGGGGTGTGGTGGCCTTGGGACCGTTAACGATCAGCCCGCCTACGGGCTGGGCGTGGACGTCCACCCCGGCAATGGCCACTTCAACTTCGGTCTCTTCGCGGTCCGATGGTGCGGTCACCACCACAAAGGCATGCTCCAGCGAGTCGGCCTCCAGTATCACGCGGCGAAGCATATTTCCGGTGCGGACGATCTGGCGGACCTGTTCGGCGGTACCGTTCACCAGGGTGCATCGCTTGACCACCGACACGGCATGCAGCTCGCCATGTGCCCGCGCTTGCGCCGTGATCACCGTGCCCGGCTCCTCGGGTCGGAACGTATTCAACACACGAACCGGAATGTCGGCCTTCACCGCCGGCACAATGGCATCGGGGTGCAGCACCTTAGCCCCATACAAAGCCAGCTCTCGTACTTCCCCGAAAAAGAGGGATGGCACCGGACGGGCATTCTTGATGTCTCGAGGATCAGCACTGTATACTCCGCTGACGTCGGTCCAGATCTCCACTTCGCGAGCATTCAGACAGGCGCCGAGGATGGCCGCACTGGCATCGCTGCCGCCGCGCCCCAGCGTGGTGGTCAGCCCGTCTGTGGTGGCACCAACAAAGCCTTGCGTTACCACGATCGAACCAGTGGTGAGCAAGGGGCTTAGGACCTGTGCGCAGAGGGTGCGAGTGATCTCCAGGTCGGCTTCGGCACTGGTGAAGCTCTCGTTGGTGCGCATCACCTGGCGCACGTCGAACCAGTGGGCATGGTATCCGCACGAGCTCAGCAGCAAGGCCACGAGGGTGGTGCTCCAGCGCTCTCCGAAGGCGGCAACGGCATCTAGACTCTGCGCCGTGCACTCATCCAGCACGGCCATGCCGCGCAAGAGTTGCTCCAGCTCTGCGCCGATCTCACGCATACGGTCGGCAGCCTGTTGGCGTGCGACGTCGGCATCAAAGAGTTCGTCGACGAGCGCAACGTGACGTTGGACGAGCGTGTGGACCTCGGCCGCGATGTCCGTGTCCGGCATCACCGACCGCCGTGCGAGATCCAGCAGCGCATTGGTGGTACCGCTGGTAGCACTGAGGACCACCAGTAGGCCACCTTGCTCTCCGAGCCGGCCGTCGCAGATGGACGTCACCAACCGAATGGCATCGGTGGATCCAACCGAAGTGCCGCCGAATTTCATCACGAGCATCGGCTAGTCCACGTCGAAGTGATCGGTAAGATGCTCCGTGGTTGGTACGTGCACCAGAATGCGGTCCTCCACAAGCGCTGCCACGGCCTCCTTCACGGCGTCGATCGACTTGCCGTGTTGATACGCAAAGTGCCAGAGATCCATAGGTCCGAGACTTGCCTGCAATGCAAACGCCTGGCCAAGCGTGAGTGATGCCCGATCCTCCAGGCGCGTTCGCGTAGCCGCCAGGAAGTCGGCCGATTCTTTCAGCAGGACCATCTCCGGCGTGAAGTAGAAGTTCGGTACGGACTGCAGGTCCCGGATCAGAAAGGTCCCCCTCGCCTCCGGACCGGCGAACGCCTCCAGGTAGGACAGGCTCACCAGGTACGGCGCATCCGCCACGTCAGACCACAGGTCGTTCCAGACGGCGGGGTCGTTCACTCGGAGCCACTCGAAGAAAGCAATCTCGTGGTCCGGTAATCGCATGAGCTTCGAACTACCATGAGTGGAAACGATGTCCAGAACATCTTCCTCACCTAACCCCGCAAGCACGTCGCCGGGCAGCACGATGTACCCATGCTCGTTGATCGATGCTTCGATATGGTGGATGTACGTCTTCATGGTCTCAAGCCCTCAAGGCCTCAAGCCCTCAAGCCCTCTCGCTACTCTTCCTTCTCCGCAACCACAGTCCCAAGCCCCCTAACCCGATGAGGATGGCCGCGATGTTCGAGGCAATGCTGATCGTGCGACCCGTCTCGAAGGCGGGGCTCTCAAAGCGGAATTCTACCTGATGGCTGCCGCTTGGCACCACCACGCCGCGAAGGAGGAAGTTGGTCTTGTGAATGGGTACTTCCTTTCCGTCTACATAGCAATGCCACTCGTGATAGTACACTTCACTGACCACCAGGAAGGACGTTGCCGGGTTCGATGTCTGGAGCACCAGGCGCTGGTTCCCGCGCTCGCTTACGCGGACGCTCGCCGCAGAGTCTGCCGGTTGAACAGGAGAGGGAAGGGGGCTTTCCACGTAGGCCACGGAGTCCAGACGGAACGTGCCGTCGCGGAGCATCTCCAGGAGCTTGCGCTTGTCGGACTCCACGTTCACGGCATCCACGAACCAGGCTCGTGGCATCACGGAAGGATTCTGGTAGATCAACAGTCCCGTGGCCGAAGAGAAGGCCGGTTGCACACCGGGATAGATCGGCTGCGAGGCAACGATGTACTTCACATTCAGCATGTCCCAGAGGAACGGGTTGATCACCGCCGAATTGCCGGGGGCCGGCTCGCGTCCTTCGCCAACGGCGGCTACATCCAGCATGTCCTGATACACACGCAGCTTGGCCGATGAGTAGCCGTGGACGTTCTCGATGAAGTGATAGGCCCACCAGTTCGGAGCGTAGGCACGCGATAGGTCTACGATGCGGTATGCGCTCAGATCCTGCTTCAGCCACTGCACGGCATCGGTGGTGCGGAACGTGCTGCTTTCGGGCTTGCCCTCCTTGGGGTCGTACGGACGCCAATCCACGCGCCAGAGGTCCAGCAGCGTAACCCCGATCAACAGCGCCATCGCTGCTGTGGGCTTTACCGAACCGCGCACGGCAAAGAAGATGATCGCACCGAAGAGCACGGCGATCATGCCCGTAGCGATCCAGTCGCTGCGCATCTCGTCGTAGGTGATCTCGGCTCGAGCTGCCGCGGTCTGCGCGTTGATCTGCGAGCTGTACTTCTCCATCAGGGCCGACGACACGTCGTTCTTGTAGCCGGTCTCGTTCATGGATGTCCAAGCGAAGCCGATCAGCAGAAACGCTACGGTCGCTCCGGCGGCGATCATGGCCGGCTTGTGGTATTCCTTGCGTCCTACCCATCCGATCACGGTGCTGATGCCATATCCTGCCAGGACGGGTGCTGCGAACTGCAGCAGAGCCAGGGCCATGGAAGGGGCTCGGAATTTATTGAACGACGGGATGTAGTCGAAGAACAGGTCGTACAGGATCGGGAGGTTCTTGCCAAACGACAGCAGCAGTGAGAACACGCTTAACACGATCAGGAAGATCACGAACGGATCTCGCCGCTGATACCACGCCCCCAGGATGGCCAGGAGCAGCACGCCGATCCCCATGTAGTTGGCCGCATCCGTGAACGGCATCTGACCCCAGTACAGGTTTTCGGACTGCTCACGAGATCCTTGCTTGACCTTCGTATTGCCGAATCCGTAGTAGTTGGGCACGAAGAACGTGGCTACTTCCTGCGGAGAAAAGGACCAGTTGGTGGCATACTCATAATCGTTGCCGCCGCTCTGATCCGCTTGCTGACCCTCCATCTGTACCAACGGCGCCGAGCCCCGGGTAGAGGCCGGCGTGTACTCGCGCGTGGCCATGAACATGTCGGCATGGGTGCCCAAAGCGATCACGGTGGCTACCACCAGAGCAGCCGCCGACTTCAATACATCTACCGCGCCGTCCTTCCGAATGGCCCTTGTGACCAGCTCCGTGATCAGATACAGCCCGGCACCACAGCCCAGATAGAACATCATCTGCGGGTGCGTGGCCGAGACCAGGGCGATCATGGCCAGGGTGAGCAGGAAGACATTGGTGAGCGAGAACTTCTCGCGGTTGCGCTCCAGAGCCATCAGGATCCACGGCAGCGTAGCCAGAGACACCGGCTTGGTGCTGTGGCCGATCATGATCCACACGATCACGAAGGTGGAGAAGATGGCGGACACGGCGCTGAAGATCGATACCAGACGGGCATGCTGCTTGACCCGCATCAGGGTGTAAACGCCCCAGCCATAGATGGTGTACCACAGTGCGAGGCGCACCGTGTCGTTGCCCGTAGCCTCTCCGAGCAGTTTCGGGATGGAGAACAGCAGCATGGAGAGAACGTCCCACGAGCGTTCACCAGCGGCCAGAAAGCTAGCAAGTGACGGCATGCCGCTAAAGATGTACGGCACCCACAGCGGGAATTCTCCGGCCTGCTTGGCCGCCTGCAGGTAGGGCAGAAAGCTGTAGAACGCCAGGTTGTCGTTCTCGCCCAGGAAATTCTTGCCGCCAAAGATGGCGCTGCCAAAGAAGATCAGAACGGTGGTCAGGATAAAGCCCAGCGCCGCAACGTCGCGGTACTTTTCCGGGATCACACCGGTGCCGGTAGAGGCCGACTTCTGTGCTGCCATGAAATGCTCGATACAGGTGGGTGGAAGACCACAAAGGTACGCAGGCAGGCGAACCGTGCCATTGACCTGCGCCCCCTGCCATCCGACCGCAATTCTACGTACTTTGGAGACTGGAAGAGCTGAAACTGTACACGGAGGCACTATGGCCGAAGGGACGATCGATCTATCGCCCTATACGACGCCGCTAACGCTCCAGGACGCCTATCATCTGGTGCGGCGCGCCACCTTTCATCCATCCTTCTCCGCTGCGTCCGCGCTCGTCGGGAAGGGGGCTGGTCAGGCCGTCCAGCAACTGCTGGCAGTCGAACCGCCCGTTTCGCTGCCGTCGTGGGCCAACGACCCACCCGCACTCACGCAGGAAACAGGGCCTCCCCTCTGGACCGAGCTGCAGCAATGGTGGGTGGGGCAGACACTGCAGCACTCGGCTGCGCTGGAGGTGATGGTGGCGATGTGGCACAACCATTTCACCAGCGACTATCTGACGGTGTATGCTTCGCAGTGGATGGTGAAGCAGAGTATGCTCTTGCGCACCAACGCCTGGAACTTCAAAGCACTGGGCGAGAACATCGTGGGCGATCCGGCCATGCTGCGATACCTGAACGGCAACCAGAGTATCAAAGGCAACCCCAACGAGAATTTTGCTCGTGAGTGGTTCGAGTTGTTCGCGCTGGGCATCGGCAACTACACCGAGTTCGACATTGTAGAGGCCGCTCGCGCCTTCACCGGTTGGCGGATCGTGGGTAAGGACAGCGAGTACAGTCGGCAACTCGCCGACCTGGGCAACAAGACGATCTTCGGTCAGACCGGTCCGTGGGAGTACGGCGATGTGATCCGACTAACGCTGGAGCAGGAGGCCTGCAGCCGATTCATTGCTACGCGTCTGATCCGCACCTTCGTGGAGTTCTACCCGTCTGCCGAGGCCATCGACGCTGTGGCAGCCGAGATCCGCGCGAACAACTATCAACTCCAACCCGTGCTGCAGAAGCTGTTGAGTTCGGTGTACTTCTACCAGACAACGGTTCGCGGGGCACTCATCAAGAGCCCCCTTCAACTGGCGGTTGGCCTTGCAGCCGTAACGCAGACCACCAACGTGCATCCGTTGTTCGTGGTGCGATCGATGATCGATCTGACCATGACGCCGTTCTTCCCACCCACCGTGGAGGGATGGAAAGGCCACCATGCGTGGATCAACAGCAGTACGTTCCCGAACCGGCAACGCTTTGGCGAATCGTACATCGATGGGCGGATGGCCGGCACATCCACCAAGCTGACCACGCGCGACGGTGCCGACCTGGTGATCGACCTGGTGAACGTGGTACGGCAGCTGCCGGATCACGACAATGCCCAGGCGGTGGTCGACCATGTGTGCGAGCTCCTGCTGCCGGTGCAGACCAGCACCGAGCAGAAGGCCGTGTTGCTCGACATAATGATGGCCGGCCTTCCGGCGTCGTACTGGGACATCGACGGGCCAACGGCGAACAGCCGCCTGCGCCTGCTGTTCCAGTCCATCGTTCGCATGCCAGAATACCAACTGATGTAACGGAGAATCGGTATGAATCGCAGACGCTTCCTTAGCACAGTTGGCACTACCGGCGTAGCGGTGACGGCACTGCCAACCATGATCGACAACTTTGCCGTGAAGGCCATCGCCGGCGGCGGCGAACGCCTGCATCGATTGATGGGAGGATCGGACAAGATCCTGATCCTCATTCAGCTGCAGGGCGGCAACGACGGCTTGAATACCGTGATCCCGTATACCGACCAGCGGTACTACGACGCCAGACCTCGGATCGGCATCAGCAAGCAGCAGGCTCTGCGCCTGACCGATACGCTTGGTCTGCACCCGCGCCTGACCGGTTTCCGCGACTTGTACGAGCAAGGCAAGATGGCCGTGGTACAGGGCGTAACGTATCCGAATCCCGACCGATCACACTTCCGAGGTACCGACATCTGGCTGACCGCTACCGATGCCGATGTTTTCGGAACGTCGGGCTGGGTGGGCCGCTATCTGGATGTGCTGGCGCCGGACTTTCCGTCGGTGCTCCCTCCGTCGCCCCTTGCCGTCCAGATCGGAACGTCTCTGTCCTTGGGATTACTCGGCCCCAAAGGCGCGATGGGCGTTACCTTCCGCGATCCGGATGAGTTCTATCGTATGGTGAATAGCGGAGGCGCTATCGAAGAGGTGCCCTTTGCCGATCACGGCGACACACCGGCCGGCCGCGAAGTGCGCTTCATGCGCGATGTGGCCCGTTCGGCCGACGTGTATGCCGATGTGGTGAAAGGGGCTGCCGACAAGGGCGCTACGTCGGGCGTAGCCTATCCCTCCACCGACATCGGCGGGAAGCTCCGCGTAGTGTCGCAGCTGATCTCCGGTGGTCTCCAGACCAAGGTCTTCCTGGTGAGTTGGGCCAACAACAACTTCGATACCCATGCCAACCAGACCAGTGCGTCCGATGCCACCGTTGGCAACCATGCCAACCTTCTTGGCGAGCTGTCGGATGCCGTGGCCGCGTTCATGCAGGATATGAAGCAGCTGGGCTTGGAAGACAAGGTGGCCGGTATGACGTTCAGCGAGTTCGGGCGCCGTGTTGCCGAGAACGGCAGCGTTGGCACCGATCACGGCACGTCGGCACCTCTGTTCGTCTTCGGCTCCGAGGTGAATGGGGCTGTGTACGGCGCCGATCCTGACCTGGTGAACCTGGACGATCGCGGCGACATGCTGATGCAGCATGATTATCGGGATGTGTATGCGGCTGTTCTCTTGCAGTGGTTCGCCGAGCCGTCATCACTGGCGTCGCAGATCCTGTACCACGACTTCAGCTCGACGGCTCTGCCGTTGTTCAAGGTGCCGGTCTCCGTACATGAGGATGCGTCGCGAAGCAGCATGATCGGCTTCCGCTCCATCGCGCCGAATCCGGCGATGAGCGATGTCACCGTCAAGGTCGATATCGGCCCGTTTGCCGACGGCGGCGTGGACCTTCGCGACCTCACCGGCAGATTGCTCGGCACGGCGCCGGTGGATGCGTTCAGTGGTACGGCCCGTTTCAACGTGTCGTCCCTCACAGCCGGCACCTATGTCCTGACCCTTCGTAGCGGCTCGGCTGCCACTCACACACTTCTCCATGTGACCCGATGAACCTGCGCTCCATCCTCGTTGCACACGCTCTGTTCCTGACCCTGGTGGGCGTGAGCCGTGCCCAGCCCCTTGTTAACCCGTACCCCTTTGCGATGCCGGATTCGTTGGACGTGGACACGTCCCTGGTGATCGGCACCTGGGAGCGTGCCGGGGAACGCGGGCGGATCGTTGCGCGCGATGGGCATTTCTACGATCCGGATGGACAGCGATTCCAGATCGTGGGCACCACGATGCGGTTGTACGGATGTTTTCCGGACAGCGCCGCCGCCATCCGCATTGCCCGCCGGCTGCGCGCGCTCGGCATCAACACCGTGCAGTTCATGCAGTTCGACTACACGTATTATCAACCGTACTCCATCCTGGCGGCTGGCGAGACGTCCACCGGCAATGGATTGGATCCGATCTACGCTCAGCGATTCGACTGGTTTACGCATCAACTGCGCGAGCACGGGATCTACTACGGCTTTGTGATGCACAGCATCTGGCGTCCCAGGCCAGGCGATGGTGTCCGCCAGCCCGACTCCACTGGCTGGGGTACCCGTACGCCGATCTTCTTTGACCCGGCAGTACAACGGGTCCACCGAGATATTCTCCGGCTGCTGCTCGAGCACGTGAATCCCTACAATGGGGTTGCCTACAAGGACGACCCCGCACTGTTGTACGTGATGCCCATCGAGGAGCCCACGCTGGATGTGTACTGGATGTACACCAAGGACGTGGTGCGGTCGAACCCTAGTGGCACTCCCGCTGTCGGGCTGGCACACCTCGCCCTGATCGACTCGCTGTTTCAGGAGTTCATCATCTCCAAAGGATACACGGTGGATGCCCAGCTCGAGAATGCCTGGAAGGCTTGGGCCACAGACCCCACTGAGCAGATGCGCAATGGCGGGTTCGAAGATCCCTTCGACCAGGCAGCGTGGCAGTTCTACACCAATGGCGAGCTCGGGGCGCAGGCCATTCTGCAGTACTCCGAGACCGACAAGGCCAGCGGTTCCTATGCCGGAAAGATCCTGATCGGAAACCCTTCGAGCCAGATCTATGGGATCGTGCTTACGCAGACCGTGTCGAAGACCACGAACAAGCACATGTACCGCCTCTCCATGAAGCTCAAAACGTCGACTCAGGCGAAGAGCCGTCGGATCCAGGTGTACATGTATGCCGGAGCGTACCCCTACGAGGGTCTGCTGAATCAATCCTTCGAGATCACGGACCAGTGGAAAGAGTACGCCTGGGAGTTTGTTGCCAAGTCGTCAAGCGAGAATGCACCGATCCTGCAGATCCGCTGCGGACTTGATCAGGGCGATGTGTATCTGGACGATGTCTCGTTCAAGGAAGTGAACATCCCCGGACTCCGACCCGGCGAGTCGATCAAGAACCGGACCGTTCAGCGTCTTCCATTCTGGGATGGGGCGATCTCCACAAAACGCATCGAGCATCAGGCCGAGTTCTACCTGCAGCACCAGGAGCGGGTTCTCGAAGATGTGCGCAAGCTGATCCGCGACACTCTGCGAAGTCAGGTGTTGCTGAGTCCCGGACGGCGGGTATACTCTGCTCGAGACCGCTATGCGGCTCGGAACTACGACTTCTTCAGCTATTACGATTTCCGCTCTTCGGCCATTTCACAACTGGAAGAGACCGGCGGAGGAAGTCTGTGGGTGCACTCTGCGCAGAATCTGGCGAACAAGCCGTACGTGCTCTCTGGTTTGGGGTACTACTTCCCTCGGCCGTATCAGTCAGAGGTGGCCTTGGCGATCCCGGCGTATGCCGGGATGCACGACTGGGATGGCGTCCACTTCAGTTACTTCACCCACACGCCCCTTGCCGGACGAGACCGCTCCGACTCCAACGCCTTCTGGGAGATCTATGACAAGCCGCATGTGCTCACGCTGCTACCCGCGGCGTCCAACCTGATCCGCCGTCGTGATCTGGATACCACGGAGAAAACACTGGTGATCGCCAACGATCAGGAAGCCATCACCTACCCGCAGTTCCATTCCAACCAAGCGTACTCGTTGTCGCTTGGCGGAGACGGTCGCATGGGGCACTACCGACGCATCGTGATGAACCCGGAGTTGCAGGAACAGGAAAGTTTCCTGCCGCAGTTGGACATCCCGCCGCTGACAGGTACCGTGGATCCGACCACCTTCGACAGCGAGAACGGACAGATCCTTCTGGATGCAACCCGAGCCGTGATGCGCGTGCAGACGCCCTTTACACTGGCTGTGGCCGGCAAGCTGGAAGGCCAGATCCTGACCGAACAGAACATGATCCTGGAGCAGACGTCCGCAGGTGAGCATACGACGGTGATCCTGACGTCGCTCACGGATTCTGCCGTGGTGCGATCCGAGCGAAACCTGCTGGTCGTGGGTTCGCGTGGATTGAATGAAGGGGCAGAGTTCGACGCCGAGAATGCTGCGCTCACGAAGTGGGGCATGGGTCCGATGATGCTCGAAGGACGCTCCATTCGTCTGACGATCAAAGCCGAGACCTGGGACTCCTGCCACATCACACCGCTGGGTGCCGACGCCCGGCCGATGCTGTCGAAGCGCCGCAGTGTGGAACGCAGCCCCACCGGGCGTTTCTCACTGGCCGTGGAGACCAATGTGGACCAGAGCCCATGGTATCTGGTGGAATTCTCCAACATTCCGACGAGTGTAACTGAAGGGGGCTTGCCACCGGCGATCAGGGCGGTGCCCAATCCGGTTTCAGATGGACGCTTGAGTGTGCATCATGCCGACGCTGCGCAACAGGTACAGGTTGTAGACCTGACGGGGGCCGTGGTGCGAACACAGGTTGCATCGGGATCGCTCACCAGCCTTGATGTGAACGGCCTTGCCGCTGGCGTCTACACGATCCTGGTGGATGGCGGGCATCGAGGCATCACCTCGGTGGTCATTCACGATTAGCCGATTAGTCCATTAGCCCATTAGCAGATCAGCAGATCAGCTAGTCCATGAACAGGTATGGCCTCCACGTGTCTTCCATCTTGCCGGCGTAGTGCTTCAGGAAGAGAACGTGATGCGGTTTTCGCGGAACCGAGAGCAGTGGCATCCGGGCTTCTTCCGGTGTGCGGCTGCCCTTTCTGTTGTTGCACTTCACGCAGGCCGACACCAGGTTGTCCCATTGATCAGGACCGCCGCGAGACCGTGGGATGATGTGGTCTACTGTGAGTGGAGGCGTTTTGGTGCCACAATACTGGCACTGAAAACCATCGCGGCGGAGGATGTTCTTGCGCGAGAGTTCGATCTTCTTGAACGGGACTCGCAAGTAGGCGCTCAGTCGTATCACGCTTGGGAACGGATAGGCTTCGCGGACCGTGCGCACGGCCATCGTGGTGCGCTGTTCGACCATTTCGGCCTTGGTCAGAAAGAGCAGGAGGAGGGCTTTTTTCGCCGAGCAGACGCTGATCGGCTCATAGGACTGGTTCAGTACCAGTACTTTTGTATTGAGCGACGAACTGTGTTCCGCCGTTGGGCGGTCTGTAAAGGGGCGGAGTTGAAGAGCAGGTACGCTGAATGCGGTGATCCTCCTGCCCCAAAATAGGACAAGAAGGGATATTTTCGCGCGCGGTTTTCCACATTGAAACATTTGAGTTACGCATGTCCACTACGCCCGCTGTGTTGGCCTTAGAGAACGGGATGACCTTTACCGGCACCGCCATCGGTGCTATCGGTGCCGTATGCAGTGGAGAGCTCGTCTTCAACACCGCCATGAGTGGTTATCAGGAGGTGCTCACCGACCCATCGTACAAGGGTCAGGTGGTGACCTTTACCTACCCTCACATCGGTAATTACGGTGTGAACCCGGAAGACGTGGAGTCGGACGGGATCAAGGCTGCCGGCATGGTGGTACACGAGCTTTCGCCTTTGGTATCGAATTTCCGGGCCTCCAGATCCCTGCAGTCCTACCTCGAAGAGTATGGTGTTGCCGGCATTGAAGGGCTGGACACGCGCGCGATCGTTCGCGTTCTGCGAACAGAGGGTGCCATGCGTTGTGTGATCGCTCACGGCGAGCATTTGAACGCCTCCGAGCTGGTGGAGCGCGCTCGCGCGATCCCTTCGATGAACGGTCTGAATCTGACGCCGCTCGTGACCACCTCCGAGCCCTACGTCTGGACGGAAGACGCCGAAGCTTCCCGGGAGTGGTACGTTCACACCAACTGGCAGCCCCTTTCCGACCCGGACCGTCGGTACAACGTGGTGGCAGTGGACTTCGGGATCAAGCGTAACATCCTGCGACGCCTCACGGCATACGGGTGCAACGTCACGGTCGTTCCCGCCGAAACCTCGGCTGCCGACATCGAAGCCCTGCAGCCGGACGGGATCTTCCTGAGCAACGGACCCGGTGATCCTGCCGCTGTGACCACGGCCATCGAGACCGTGCGGGACCTGCTCGGCAAGCGCCCCATGTTCGGGATCTGCCTGGGACACCAGATCATGAGTCTTGCCGTGGGTGCCGAGACCTACAAGCTCAAATTCGGCCACCGCGGTGCCAACCACCCCGTGAAGAACCTGCTCACGGGTGGGATCGAGATCACTTCCCAGAACCACGGGTTTGCCGTTGATCCCTCCACGTTGCCGGCAGAAGCTGAAATGACGCACGTGAATCTGAACGACGACACCTGCGCCGGCATTCGGTTGAAAGACGCTCAGGCCTTTGCCGTGCAGTACCATCCCGAGGCCAGCCCGGGGCCGCACGACTCGGACTATCTGTTTCAGGAGTTCGTTGCCATGATGAAGGGGGCTCAGTGATTCGCGTCTATGCCTGGTTGATGCTGGCGATCGCCGCCCTGGGCGCGGCCTGCTCATCCGGCATCAACGCCCCCAACGCCGGGTCGGTTGTGACCGAATGGAGGCGAGTTGGTGCCTTTAACGGGCTGGAGGTAGCTCGTGCCATGGAAGTGATCATTCGGGAGGGGGCTTCGGACTCCATCCGCCTGGACGTTTCGCAAGGTTACCTTGGCTACATCCGGACGGAGGTCGTGAACGGTGTTCTTCGCGTGTATGTGGATGATGCTGTTGACCTTAGCAATCTTGAAGAGAATAATGTCACCATCACCGTGCCCACATTGAAGAGCATTGCAGCATCCGGTGCATCGATCGTGCGCACGGAGGATACCCTGCGGTCTGCCGATCTTGTGTTGATCGCCTCCGGGGCCAGTGTGCTCAACCTGGTTACGGTGGCCGGGCGGATCGATCTGGTTTCCAGCGGGGCTTCGGTATGGGACCTGGCGGGCCGTGTGGACCGATTCTACGCCGATCCCGTCTCCGGAGCCAGCGTGATCCGCGCCTACGGCTTAACCGCCGCAACCACGCGCGCCGTACTTTCCGGCGCCAGTATCCTGGAGACCACTACCACAGACTCCCTCCGGGTGGTGGCTTCTGGTGCCAGCATCGTGCGATACAAGGGCGACCCTCATGTTTCGGCCGATCTGACGGGCGGATCGCTGCTTCAGGACCAGAACTGAGAGCCAGCATCGATTCGGGGGGCGTTACTGTCCGCTTGTACGGTTCCCGCGTCTGTATTAGTTTTGTCGGCTCTGGCAAAACGGGCAGGTACTCAAGCGGTCAACGAGGGCAGACTGTAAATCTGCTGGCATAGCCTTCGGAGGTTCAAATCCTTCCCTGCCCACACCAGTGTAATGTTAAGACTGCGAGAGCGGTCGGACGCGGGAGTAACTCAGTTGGTAGAGTCACAGCCTTCCAAGCTGTTGGTCGCGAGTTCGAGTCTCGTCTCCCGCTCCATCTCTTGCTGATGTAGCTCAGTTGGTAGAGCACCACCTTGGTAAGGTGGAGGTCACCGGTTCAATCCCGGTCATCAGCTCAGCGGTGATACGGGTGTAGCTCAACTGGTAGAGCAGCGGTCTCCAAAACCGCAGG
>JANJTN010000015.1 GCA_024711065.1 bacterium | reverse complement strand
GGTCGGCCTCGTCCAGAACCAGTGTATCCACGGTGTCCAGTCGAAGAGCCCCTTGCTCCAGAAGATCGATCAACCGACCAGGGGTGCCGATGAGCACATCCACGCCGCGTCGAAGCGCGTGCATCTGCGGATTGATACTCGCGCCGCCAAAGACGGTCAGGTATCGTGCCCGGACGTGTTTGCCGTAGGTCTGGAAACTGTCGCCGATCTGCGCAGCGAGCTCGCGCGTGGGAGCCAGCACCAGAACGCTGGGGCCGCGTCCCTTTGGAGGATGCTCGAATAGATCGGTCAGGATCGGCAACGCAAAGGCCGCGGTCTTGCCAGTGCCGGTCTGGGCCACGGCAAAGACGTCGTGACCATCCAGGACCATGGGGATGGCCTGTTGCTGGATCGGGGTGGGGTTGGTATAGCCGGCTTGTTGTACGGCTTGTTTGACGGGCGCACACAGCGCCAGATCGGAAAAGGTCATAGACCTTCCTTCTAGTATGGATAACGATGTTCGGTCACGTCTTTCGCGCAGGCATTCCCTGCTACTATGCAACCGTGATCGTCTCGCTAGAGGAAGGAACCGGGGGCAAGTGAAAGAGCTTTTGCCGAGTACTGACGCAAGTTACGGCAGAAAACTGACAGGTGATACTATGACGTACGTCACACTCCATGTATCGAAGATGATCGACTTTTGTCTTCGACCACAAAAAGATACTCCTGATCAACTCAAGACAAGGCACACGATGGAAACGATCGAGCAACGCAAGACCCAGATGGTAGATGTGGAGTGGAGAGAAGGACTGCACTTCGACGCTCACGTGCAGGGCCATACGATCAAACTGGCTTCCGGAGTTGATGGCTACGAGGGAGGCATGGGACCCAAGCGGCTGATGCTGGCTGCACTTGCGGGTTGTACGGCCATGGATGTAGCCTCACTGCTGCCGAAGATGCGGGTACCGTTCACCTCGATGAACGTGAGTGCCACTGCCACCGTTACGGAAGATCACCCGAAGGTGTACGACACGATCCATGTGGTGTACGAGATCGGCGCGGATCCGGAGTTTCTGCCCAAGATCGAATCCGCCGTGGAAAAGAGCACCACCAAGTACTGCGGTGTGAATGCCATGATGGAAAAGGCCGCCGTGATCACACACGAGATCAAGCTCGTGTAACATCCACGGTGCGCTCCAGGCGTTTCAGGGCGGTTTCGGACTTCATGCGGCTCCACAGCTGACGCCGCATCCACAGTCCGAAGCCGCCTTTCCAGTTGGCCACCTTGCCGGCATGACGCGACCCCTTGACGATCTTACTGGCACGCTTGATCCGCGACCGCTCGTAGGCCTTTAGTCCCGTGGACAGGTCGGCGCTGTGCTCCGCCAAAGCGGTAGCAAGCGCAACGGCATCTTCCAGCGCCTGGCCAGCCCCTTGCCCCAGATCGGGCGTCATGGGATGCGCAGCGTCGCCCAAGAGCGTGGCACGTCCAAGGGTCCACGATGGAAGGGGGCTCAGGTCACTGATCTCGGTGGTGTGCAGGTGTTCGGGGTGGCTTGCTTGTAAGGCCGTACGCACGATCTCGGGCCAGCCGGCGAACTGCTCCACGAGCGTCGAGAGCGTGCGATCTTCGCGCGGTACCTTGCGCAGGATGTTCGCATACCAGGCAATGCCGGCCGGGATACGGTAGACAGCGAAACGTCCGTGCGGACCATGATACTCGATGAAATCCGGCCCATCTTCGGGCAGATGCACACCCTTGCCGATGCCTCGAAACGACGTGCGGCCACGGAACTCCAGCTCTCGCGTACCGAACAGCAGCGAGCGTGTGGTGCTGTGCACTCCGTCGGCTCCGATCAAGGCCGAACCGACGTGCACGGAATCGTCCAGAAACTCTGCTCGCACGCCGGCGGGATGCTGCTCGATGGTCAAGAGGTCCTTCTCCGTGGCAATGGTCACCTGCGGCAGCGACCGGGCGCGTTCCAGCAGAAGGCCGTGCAGGTCTTCACGCGACAGGAACACCGTAGGCAGTCCGCAGCGATCCTCCAGTTCTTGCACGGGCAGTTCCATCCAAACAGTGCCGTCGTAGGATCCAACCTGGCTGTGGTGAAAGGGGCTACTCACGCGCAACAGGTCGTTGAACAGACCGAGTTGCTCCAGCACCTGCACGCCGTTGGGCCACAGGGTGATCCCGGCGCCGATCTCGTGCAGGGATTCCGAGCGCTCCAGCACAGACACCTTGAAACCCTTGGATGCCAGAGCCAGGGCTGTGGAGAGACCTCCGATCCCGGCTCCAATCACCAGGATCGTTTGTGATGATGGTGTACTCATGCGTGTCTAACGAAGCGAGGAGTTCAGCGCTTGCAGGCGGGCTTGCCCTGGAACAAGGACGTCCTGCTGCAGCTTGTTCAGCGGGGTTGCACTGGTTCGCAGCAGATCGTGCAGGTCGCGGCTGCCTTCGTCCAGGTACAGTAGCCCGGTCAGAATGCGGCCTTCGGCCCTGGACTCGTGCAATGCACGGACGGCAGACGAACGGTCGCGCGGATCCCAGTCCTGCGCCAGTTTCTCGAGCACTACGGTCGAACCATCGTGCATGGTTACTTCCTGGCGAGCCCCTTGCGCATATTCGGTGGTGATCTCCAACTGCAGCGGAACCAGGTCGATGGTGGAGGTTGCTTCCATGTGGTCGCGCACCCAGTCGTAGCTTTTGGTGGAGCCGGCGTTGTTGTTGAAGGTCACGCAAGGCGAGAGAATGTTGAGCAACGCAAAGCCCTTGTGCAACATGGCTGCCTTGAGCAACGGGATCAGTTGATCCTTGTCGCCGGAAAAACTCTGGGCTACGAACGTGCCGCCGAGTTCCAGGGCCAGACCGGCCAGGTCGATGGCTTCGAATTCGTTCACGCTGCCGGCCTTGCTCACGGAGCCCGCGTCGGCCGTAGCCGAGTCCTGCCCCTTCGTGAGCCCATAGCAGCCGTTGTTCATCACGATGTAGGTCATGTTCAGGTTCCGACGCACCGCGTGTACGAACTGGCCCATGCCGATCGACGCGGTATCACCGTCGCCGGACACGCCCAGGTACATCAGGTCGCGGTTGGCAAGGATGGCGCCGGTGGTGACCGACGGCATGCGGCCGTGCACGGAATTAAAGCCGTGGGAGTTGCCCAGATAATAGGCCGGCGTCTTGGACGAGCAGCCGATGCCGGACATCTTGGCCACCTTGTGGGGCTCGATGTTCATTTCGAAGCAGGC
>JANJTN010000201.1 GCA_024711065.1 bacterium | reverse complement strand
CGTCCCAGATCAAACTTGCTTACGTTCAGTGGGCGGTCCGGCAGCAGACGCGGCACATCGTTGGTTTCGATGATCTGCGCCACGGCGTAGCCGGCGGTGATCACTTCTGGGGCACCAATGCCAACCACGACGATCTCGCCGACAACGGGACGTGCCTTGACGGCATAGAAGCCCGCCTTGGGTCCCTCCATGGTGATCGTCAGGTGAGCCCGAAAGGCGTCCTCATGCACCAGACCGGTAAGCGCGTCGAGTCCCGTAGGGACGTCAACAGCAACACGCAAGGCATTGAAAGCATTCAGGATACGCAACCGCTCAGGAAGCGGCTCGCGGAGTCGTGCCGAGCCCCCTACCCCGATCAGCGCATCGATCACCACGTCGAACTCAGCCTTTGGATCCAGCTCGGTCCAGTCCACCACGCGAACCCGGTCGCGAGCGATGCGGGCATGTTCGCGAGCTTCGGCCGACATGGTCTCGGGATCGGCATCGGTGACCACCGTTACCTGAAACGTATCGGCAAGCAGGTGGGCCATGGCAAAGCCATCACCGCCATTGTTGCCACCGCCGCAGGCGATCAGGAGGCACGCACCATGAGCGACGCGCTGCCGGATCACATCAGAGGCATTCCCGGCAGCCGTAGCCATCAGGTCGGCAGCGCTGATGCCCTGCGCGATGCAGGCAGCGTCGATAGCCTTGGAGCCTTGCGGTGTGAGGACGTGAAGCATGAGCAAAGTTAGCTGTCCGGAACCCCTGCTCGACATTTCGCATTTTGCAGGCCAGTCCCACCGCCTTCGGATCAAACCATGACCATGTACCGCACCCTTTCCACCCTTCTCGCCCTCCTCACCCTTTCTTCGCTCTCTTCCCCTGCTCAGGACTACCGCAACGACATGTTCGGAACCCGCAGCGCCGGGTACGAGCCGCGCGTCTCTCAACGTGGCGACATGATCACGCAGGTGGATCCGCGTCTGCAGCCGTTCTATCATGGTGTGGCGAGCGGCGACCCGACGCCGAATCAGGTGATCATCTGGACGCGCGTCACGCCGGAGAACGGCGACCAGAGCATTCCGGTGTGGTGGAAGGTGGCTACCGATCCGCAACTGCAGAACATCGTAACCAGCGGGTCAGCAACAGCTACGGCCGAGGATGACTTCTGTGTGAAGGTGGACGTTAGCGGCCTCCAGTCAGGCACGGTGTACTACTACGGCTTTTCGGCCTACAACCGCAACTCGCTTACCGGGCGCACCAGGACAGCCCCCTCCGGAGATCAGGCCGACCACTTGCGGTTTGGCGTGGTGAGCTGCTCCAACTATCCGGCCGGGTTCTTCAATGCGTACGGACGTCTGGCCGACCGCAACGACCTGGATGCCATCCTGCACCTTGGCGACTACATCTACGAATACGATGCCGATACCACCAGCTACGGCGGGTCCATCGGCAAACAACTTGGACGGATGCACGAGCCCGATGCCGAACTGGTCACACTGGCCGACTACCGCACACGGTATGCCCAGTACCGACTCGATCCCGACCTGATGCGCCTGCACCAGCAGTGCGCGATGATCCATGTGTGGGACGATCACGAGTCGGCCAACGACAGCTATACCGATGGTGCCGAGAATCACGACCCGAGTTCGCAGGGCGACTGGGCTACCCGCATGGCCGTGTCCAAACGCGTCCACAACGAATGGATGCCGATCCGCGAACAGTCGGACAAGATCTACCGCAAACTGTCCTATGGCAACCTGGTGGACCTCATCATGATCGACACACGTCTGGACGGACGCATGAAGCAGGTGCAAGGGGTGTATGAGGGGGCTCCGCAGGCATCGCGGGACTCGCTCAACGACCAGACCCGGCGCATCATGTCCAAAGAGCAGTTCGACTGGCTTTTGAGTGCGTTGGGCAACGCCGAGGCCCGGTGGCGCGTGATCGGCAACCAGGTACTGTTCTCTCCGATCGAGTCGAATCCTGTGGATACCGCCTACCTCTTCGATCAAGTGGGACCGCTGGTCGCGTCGTTCCTGCGTCCGCAGATCCCGGCCCTGCAGCAGGTCTTCGACCTGGCCTTCAAGGGCGACGTGTGGAACAACTATCCGGCGCAGCGAGAGCACCTTACCCACTTCCTCACGGAAAACGAGATCCCGCGGAATGTGATCGTCACGGGAGACTTCCATACCGCTTTCGCACTGACCGGCGAATGGCCGGACTACAGCCGGCCGCTAGTGGAGTTCATGACACCGTCGATCACGTCGGCCAATTTCGACGAGAACCTCTCTAGCGTGCCCACCATCGCCCCGTTGGCCCCGCAGCTCGTGGAAACCGTCTCGCGGACGCTGATCCGGAACAACTACCCCTTCCTTGCCTGGCACGACATCGTGCATCATGGCTACCTGGTTCTCGACATTACCTCCCAACGGATCCAGGGCGATTGGTTCTTTGTGGACACGTTATTCGTTCGCTCGGACGGTGAACGATGGGTGCAGGGGCAGCGCAACTTGACCAGCGGCAGACTCTGGAGTGCGGATGCTCCGGCTCCGGGCAAGAACGTGCAGGACGTACCCGCCCCACCGGACCCACCCGCGACCGTCGGTGTGGCAGATACTCCGTCGGCGCAGGATCTGGTGGTGATCGGCTACGGCCCCAACCCCGCCGGACCGGCCCTGTACGTGTCGTTCACGGCTTCAACGGCACGCCCGATCACCTATCGCGTGGTGGATCTGCAAGGGAACACCGTGATCGCGTTCGAACGCGAAGCCTTCGCCGGATTGAACTCTACCACGATCGATCTGCAGTCCACACCGTCGGGACGGTATACCC
>JANJTN010000117.1 GCA_024711065.1 bacterium | reverse complement strand
GTGACAGCTGTTGCACGACTGACTGTTGTTCTCCGACAGCTGCGTCTCGAAATACAGCCGCTTGCCCAGCGCAATGCGCTCGGGCGTATCGTTCTCGCTACCCGGCATCGTGGCCGGTCAGGCACCGAACAACGCACTGGCCTGGTCAAAGAGTTCGGTCTCTTCCTGTTCGGTAAGGGGCTTGACAGCCGCCGCTTCTGGTTGGGGTTGCTCCTGTTGCGGTTGGCAGGCCGAAAGAGCCAGCACGGCCGCAAGTGCGAGGATCCATTGTGCGAAGACGTGTTTCATGATGGTGTCCCTTGATCGTCGATCGAATTGAGTTATTCCTGCTACGAAGCTCGGAAGCATCTCTCAGGATGTCGGTAAACAACGTTACCTGCCCGGTCCGTTCCCGATGGCTATTTTTGTGGTTTCCCACGCAAGAACCGCACCGATGATCGCACGATACACCCGTCCCGACATGGCCGCCATCTGGGCCGATCAGAACCGCTTTGCCATCTGGCTGGAGATCGAGATCCTGGCCTGTGAGGCCCAGGCTCAGCTGGGTGAGATCCCGCAGGAAGCGGTGGACGAGATCCGGGCCAAGGCTTCCTTTGACGTGGAGCGGATCCTGGAGATCGAAGAGGTCACCAAGCACGACGTGATCGCCTTTACCACGAACGTGGCAGAATATGTTGGTCCGGCGTCGCGGTTCATCCACCTCGGCATGACGTCCAGCGACGTGCTCGACACCTGTCTGGGCGTGCAGCTCAAGCAGGCCGGTGAATTGCTGCTGGCCGACTTGATCGTTCTCCGGGACATTCTGGCACGACGCGCCCAAGAGTTCAAGTACACGGTCTGCATCGGCCGCACGCACGGTATCCATGCCGAGCCTACCACGTTCGGACTGAAGCTCGCGCTGTGGTACGAAGAGTGCAAGCGCAGCATCGACCGTCTGCAACGCGCGATCGATGTGGTGGCCGTCGGACAGATCTCGGGTGCCGTTGGCACCTTCGAGCACCTCTCGCCCAAGGTCGAAGAATACGTTTGCGAGCGGCTGGGACTGCGTCCGGCTCCCGTGAGCACCCAGGTGATCCAGCGCGATCGCCACGCCGAGTTCCTGTCCACCCTGGCGATCATCGGCTCCTTCCTCGAGAAGATCGCCACCGAAGTGCGCCACCTGCAGCGCACCGAAGTGCGCGAGGCCGAAGAGTACTTCTCGAAGGGACAGAAGGGCTCGAGCGCCATGCCGCACAAGCGCAACCCGATCATCTCCGAGCGCCTCTGTGGCCTGGCCCGCCTGCTGCGCGGCAACGCCATGGCCGCCATGGAGAACAATGCCCTGTGGCATGAGCGCGACATCTCGCACTCCAGCGTGGAGCGCGTGATCTGTCCGGACTCCACGATCACGCTGGACTACATGCTGCACCTGGCCAACGGCATGATGGAGAACCTGCTGGTCTATCCCGAAACGATGAAGAAGAATCTCGAACTCACGCACGGACTTCCGTTCTCGCAATCGGTGTTGCTGGCTCTGGTCCGCCGCGACGTGACCCGTGAAGACGCCTACCGTATGGTGCAGCGGAATGCCATGCGCACCTGGGAGACCAAGATCCCCTTGCGCACCACCTTGGGTGAAGACGCCGAGATCACGGCTCTGCTGTCCACCAACGAGCTGGATGCCATTTTCGACGATGCACGCATGCTCAAGAACGTCGACGCGATCTTCGCGCGGATCGGCCTGGCATGAAGTTCTACGCAGCGTCCATCGTTGGTGCCTCCCTGCTGACCCTGATCTCCTTGACCGGAGGTGGCAAGCCCCCTGCCCAGAAGCCACAAGAGGAAGGTGAACTCCTGGCGCAGCAGTATTGCCAGTCCTGCCACTTGCTGCCCCGCCCGGATCATCTGGACCAGGAGACCTGGTTGACCAAGGTGTTCCCCATCATGCGGACCTATCTGGGCATGGACCAGATGGAGGACCGCGAGATCATGCCGCACGACCTGCAGGCGTTGTATCCGGAGTTTCCCAAGATGACGGAGGACGAGTGGTTCACCGTGGTGCAGTGGTACCTGGACAACGCACCCGCAGAGCTGCCGTTCAGTGCCGTTCCGGAGGTAGACTCTACCACGCCGCTGTTCAAGGAGCATGCCCTGGATCGTCCGGTGGTTCCCGTGATGAGCTCCATGGTGCGTCTGGACACCGTGGGCAAACGGCTGATCGTGGGTGACGGGACGACCAATGCGATCTGGGTGTATGGACTCGACGGTGTGCTGCGCGATTCGGTGCCGCTCACCGGCCCACCCTCGTCGGCGATCATCGACGGCCCTACCTGGTACGTAACGGACATGGGCAATCTGTTCCCGCACGACACAGCGATCGGTGCGGTGAAGCGCATCGACTGGACGCCGAATGGTCCCACCGTGACCGATGTGCTGGCACCCGTGTTGCGTCCGACAGATGTGCAGGTGGTGGACCTGAACGGCGATGGACGCAAGGACTATCTGCTGTGCGAGTTCGGCAACCGGATCGGCCAGTTCGGCTGGTACGATGTGCCGCCAAAGGGCAAGCCGATCTATCATGCACTGATCCCCCGCCCCGGTGCGATCCGTAGTCGACTGGCCGATCTGAACAACGATGGCCGTATCGACATCCTGGTGCAGATGGCGCAGGCCCGCGAAGGGATCTATGGCTTCATCAACAAGGGCAAGGGTCAGTTCGACATGATCGACCTGGCGATCTTTCCGCCGTCCTTCGGCTCGTCCAACTTTACACTAGCCGACTGGAACGCCGATGGACGCATGGATATCATCGTAACCACCGGAGACAACGGCGACTACGAGAAGCCACCGTTCAAGCCCTACCACGGAACCCGCGTCTTTGTGAACAACGGCGATCTGACCTTCACCGAAACGCACATGATCCCGTTCGACGGTGCCTATGGTGCCTACTTGGGCGATTTTGATCTGGACGGCACGGCCGACCTCTTTACCCATGCCTACTTCTCGCGGCTCTCGCTAGGCAACGCTGCCATGGTGCGCTTTCATCGCGACGTGAAGGGGGCTCATCGTGTGTCCACCATCCCCGAGGCGTTGAGCGGACGTTGGCTGGTATCCGACTGCGCCGACGTGGATGGCGATGGCGACCTGGACGTGCTCCTCGGCAATGTATCCTATGGACCCGGCGCCGTTTCGGACGAAGAGTCGGCACGCTGGATCAACGGGGGACGATTAGCCGTGTTCCTGGAGAACCTGGCGCGGTAAGCCACCAGTCCGGGACGTTGCGGTCCTCCACACGTCGCCCGTTCACGTCGTAGATCTCCGTGCGGACCTCACCTCGCGCTCCGGCTGTACTGAATGGATCGAACAAGCGCGATCGTCCAGCGGCGTCGCAGATTCCATCCACGCGAAACCGTCCATGCGATGCAACGGACGCCGTGATCTCCGCGGCGTCGGTAAAGACCGTATCGAATCGCACGATCACTTCGGCGCTATCGCCCAGCGCACAGGTGTACGAGATGGCATCCGTGATCGTACGCGGAGGTCCGGCCGGCAATGAGATGGTGTGAAATCGCACGGCGGCGTGACGTCCGGCCCAACGAAACGCCCCTTCCGGAACCAGGACACTTGCCCGCGC
This sequence comes from bacterium, assembly GCA_024711065.1. Classification (GTDB taxonomy): domain Bacteria; phylum Bacteroidota; class Ignavibacteria; order Kapaibacteriales; family Kapaibacteriaceae; genus OLB6. The sequence goes on along the minus strand of JANJTN010000117.1, from coordinate 6,324 downwards.
TCGGATCCAGAGCGTAAGGCGCAACGATCGCTCCAGCGATGTGAGCACTTCGATATCGATCGGCACCTCCACGCGATCCCCAGGACGGCCTTCTGCCGTTCCTCCCCGCACGACGATGTCCGGCTGCCGGCATGGGGCGGCGAACCGATCAACGGCCGACGGCGCTAGTACTACTCCTTCGGTGCCAGGTGCTGCGCCGTAAGACGATTCCTGTTCGCACGGTCCCACGCCGAAGGCTTCTCCGGCAGCTCCTCCGGCAACGCTGCTAACAAGGGCGTTGGCCACGCCGGGCGAGGCCACGATCACTCCGCCGCCTCCACCACCACCGGGACCATAGCAGTACCACTCTCCAAGTGTGGGGCCTCCCTGGCCCCCTTCAACCGAGATAGCAAGCGTACCGATGATGGTATCGCACTCGATCCACACACTTCCACCGGCTCCTCCCCCGCCGGCACCATCGTTCCAGGCCAGCAGGCCGTGGGCGCCATTGGCCAGGATCGCTGCGCCATCCGTGGCGATCAGCACTCGGGCGCGAAGGATCACCGCGCCGCCCCCAGCGCCACCATCCGAACCGGAGAAGTCGTTCTGATGTCCACCTCCCCCGCCGCCACCAAAGCACGCGAACGGTCCGGCTTCTGCCAGTGCTCCCATGCCGCCGAGTGGCAGCATCTCGTAGGCGCTGGTCTGCGCACCGCCACGTCCACCGGCACCACCCAGGGCACCACCACCGCCGCCGCTGTTGCGGGCGTTCCCGCCGCCACCACCGCCACGGACCGAGGAGCGACCGGCACGTGAGAACGTGCGATAGACCGGACCATAGCCCACTTCACCGGCAGCGCCGGAGAGAACATCCACGGAGTCTAGCGTACACGTCGTATCCCAACCGGCCACGCTGCGGCGTCCACCAGGATACCCCGCCCCCGTGGCGTCGATCACCGTACTCAAGACCAGCGTATCGGCGAACGCCGCATAGAGTCCACCACGGCCATCGCTGAACGGGCGCACCGCTTTGCGTTGCGTGAGCTGAAGCACGGATGCCGTGTCGGCCCGCACGACCTGCACAACGGTTGCCGGATCGAATGCGACGCTCAGGTTGCGATCCAGGAACAGCAAGGCACCCAGGATCTCGTCGATCACAGCTGTCTCCCACTGACCGGCAGCGGCGCTGGTGTCTTCGATCGACTGGTATACCTGATGGATCACCACGCGATCACCCACGTGAAAGCGATCCGGCTCGTCGACTTCCACGAACGGCGCACATGGATCGATCTCGAGGACGCGCGCTGACGGTTGCGAGAACGCCTCAGAGAATGCCGTACAGAGGAACACGAGTAACAGCAAACGCATGGACATCACCACGACCTCCCGATGCATCGCCATCCGCCGAGGTCGGCGTCATACCAGAGTGTGATACTCCCGTTGGCGGGAACAACAACGTCGGCATGATCCGGTAGGGTGAATCGATCGCCCACCGGTGCCTGCCCACCACCATCGACCATCAGTAAGCCTGCGCCGGTGCTCACGATCGTGATCAGGCGTCCAGGCGTGCCACCGCTCAGTCCGTGGACCTCTGAGCCCGTCGCATCGGGCAACACGCGCAGGACGGACCCGATGGTTGACGCCATACTGGCCGTGATGCCTTGTGGCAGTTGGAGATCGGCCGCACCGGTGTGATGTACATCGCCGCTGCTGCGGACGTGATACAGATGCGTGGTCGATCCTCCGGAGCCGTTGATGGTGGAGGCCGAGAGTTGGGGTGGACGTTGATCGTCGGCACTGCCCAGGTACACGTCGCCGTCGAGCGCTACGAGTGCCAAGCCCCCTTCCACCGATCGCAGGCACGCTCCAATGGAAACGGCTACGCCAGGTGCACGGCTGGCTCCTTCGGCGAGGAGTCCGACGGCCGTTCCGGCATGCTGTGTTCCCTCGCTTACGGCCTGTGCACGAAGCCCGATCGTTGTTGTCGAGCGACCACCGGAACCGCCGCGCTGTCCGTGTGCACGCATACCAACCACGGTATCGGCAGTTGCATTGGAGTTGGACGCGGCAACGCCCACCACACCGGCATTCAGCGGGATGGACACGTCGGCATAGGCACCGGAAGCGGACATTCCAACGATGCCCGATCCTAACGTGTTGGAGCGAGCAAAGAGTCCAACCTGCTGCGTGCCCGATACGCGCACGTCGATACCGCGCTGCGGGGCGAGTGTCCCACCGATCTCGATCGCCGTGCCTTGTCCGGCGGTAAGCGCATTATACCGGAGGCCGGTGCCACCGGTAATGTCGATACCGGTGGACAGTGTGGGACGGGAACTGCCGACTGGACCTCCGATGCGCAGGCCCGTTCCCGTGCCGTTAGCTTGCGACGTCAACACGATTCCGGCATGGTCACTCCCGGACACTCCGATCCGATCCACGGTCAGACCCGTGGCCTGCCGCGTGCCTACCAGATCGATCTGATGACCGATGCCACCTTCGGCCACGCCGGCCGATCGCTGCAGGACGCCGGCGATCGCTCCGGTGGATGGTCCGATGGCAACGGGACCGCGCAGCCAGGTGCCGCCGGTCCCGTCGATCTCCATCGCTCGAGTGGACCCCGCTGCTCCGACCAGAAACCGGATCGGCTGTGCTACAGCATTCGTGGTGCCGAGCACCAGCGGGATCACCTCGCGGGTTCCGATGAATCCACCCTGCGTACCGTCCCACGCCGAACCATGCACTTCCAGCCGCGTAGTGCGCAGCTCCTGCGCCGGCAGCGCTGTACTCAGCACGATCAGGATCAGGATCAGATGGTACATGGGGAATGGGGAATGGGGAATGGGGAATGGGGAATGGGGAATGGGGAATGGGGAATGGGGAATGGGATTACGGCGTAAGGATCACCCAGGCGATGCGGTCGGCAACACCAAGAGGGATGGAGGTTTCCACGTTGATCGTGCCGGCTACGGGATCCATACCTGTGACGCTAACGCCGATGGTTGTACCAGCTGGATTCATCATGGTCACGATGGGGATGGATGTTGGACCAAGACCCGGACCAACGTTGATCACGTGCTGCCAGGCCATGAACTGCGGCGTGAAGATGCCCATCGGCGTTCGTGAGAAGGGGCTGGCCCACGAGAGTTGTCCGGCTACATCGGTCTGCAACACCATACCGTCCTGTGCCGGTCCCGAAGTCGGGAGTGTATACGTGATGCTTGCCGCCTGAGCTCCGGCGCGGAAGGCCGTGTAGTCCGAGCCATCGGCCGAGGGTTCGGCAAAGCGCAGTTCGGTCGCTGCGCCGCTGTTCGACAACAACACGGTACCTCCAAGGTCGATCGGTGCTTGCGGAGACGTCGTTCCCAGGCCGATGTAGCCTTGTGTTGGGCCAGCCACACCAACGATGCGCATGGCTTCGGATCCATTCGAAGCCAGTACGACGTCCTGGGCATTGGCTGTGCCGAGATACTGTTCACCTGGCGCTGTGCCACCGGCCGTGATCTGGGATCCGGCGAGCGACCAGAAGGCCGCATCGGTCCAGCTGAGTTCGGCCGTGGTGCCATTCACGGCGGAGATGGTCATGGCCTGGCCCGCCACACCGGCGGTGGATGGCAACAACAGTGAGTATCCGGTCACACCGGTCTGTGGGATCGACAACGAGACCGTTTGCGGTTCGGTGTTCCGCAGGTTCAGTGTGCCGGTGGTCTGACTCTGGCTCCAGGCCAGCGACGCGGCGCAGCTCAGCACGCCGACAACAAGCAGATAACGAAAACAAGACATCGTGAACTCCTCTGGTAAGAGTGGTAAAGGAATGGGATGAAAGTGCGGTGATGTTGATCGGACCGGCAAACCGCGTCCGATCGGTCAATACACGGTCCAGACCACGTACTCCCCTGCTGCCAAGGGAGCCGCCGTTTCGATCGTGATGGTATTGTTCAGATAGTCGACGTCGACCACGCGGGCCGTGATCATGGAGGGAGCGTGAACAACGGCCTGGACAAGCATGTCCGGACGCAAGAGCGTGAGCGGCACAACGGTAAAGCGGTACTGTCCGGCCACCTCGTCCAGCACACCCGTTTCGATCACGGTGGAGGCACTCAGTGTGATGGTCTGACCACGGCGGTCGAGGCGCAGGCCTTCGCCGTTGACCACCTGGACGGGACCGGCGATCTCATTGAGCGAGGTCACCACGCCGGTGACCTCGGGCGCCAGCGCCTGGGCGATCCGTGCCCGATCGGCCAGCATGGCATAGGGCACACTGGCCAGTGCCGTCCGTGGCTGCAGTTCCACTCCCCCATCGATGCGGATGCCTAGCCAGAACGGCCCCTGCAGGAGCATGTTCTGCGGCAAGGGCGTGGTACTGCCCAACAACAGCGTGGCCACGCCGCCAACAACATCCGTCGTAAAGGTCTCCTCGTGCAACGGCACACCGCCAACGGGCGATACGTACCAGGCCACGTCCAGCTGACGCTGTCCGTTCACGGGAAGTCCACCCTCTTCCAGATACATCTGGACAGAGATCTCGGTGGGGATCTGGCTTGCAAGGGGCTGACAGGCAGCCACAACAACCAGCAGGATGATCAGGGTGCGATACGTCATGCACCCCTTCCGTGCGCCTAAACGTCAGGAATGTGACGCACCCCAACGGAAGAGGATCAGATTCCAGGCGGCACAGATCAGCAGGCCGGACACTTCGCGCTCGATCTCGCCGGACCACCAGAGTCCACGGGTATGCGGCAACAACCACATCGCCCACAACGTGAAGCCAACAGCCAGCATCATGGTCAATGCGCGAGGCGGAACGCGCAATGCGCTATATCCGCTCACCGTTGCGCACACGCCATAGGCGATGATCCAGATGAGGGAATCCGGATCGTTGAACTGCACGGCCGCAAATCCAACGAACACCACCATCATCACGAGGGCTACGATCCTCATCACGTACTCCAGTTCATTGCATGATCCGCGCCACCACTATGGCACCCCATCCTATCAGTCCCCCGCCCCCTGCCATCACATGCGATCGGTGGCCGCCACGGGTAAAGGGCAGCATCACCAAGGCTCCGATCGGCAACACCATCAACAGGTGTGGGGCTAGCCACACGGCCGCCAGCGCCGTAACGCAACTTGCGGCATATCCGGCATGATGCCACCACCCAAAACGCCGTCGCGTCCGCAACGCTACTAGTCCCAGTACAACCATGGAGGTGTAGACACCGGCAGCGATCAGGATGGACGTCATGCCGGCACCAGGATCAGGCGATCCAGCGAGTCGGTCAAGACCCTGCGGTTGCGCGGCTGCAGGAACCGGGAACGCAGTAGGCGCAGCAGCGCCGTGTTCGCCGAGTCGGCCGGTGTGACCGGACGCGTAGTGAGCGCGCGCCAGACCGTGGTCCGTGACCACGTATACATGCTGCGCTCGATCATGTGCTCGTTCATGATCTTGGCAAGGGCCGCACGTTCCTGTTCCTGCGAAGCGTGCTCACGGTCAAGAGAGTCGCAGGCTTCCACGATGCGCAGCACCATGTGCACCTGGGCAATCCGCAACAGACTGTCGGAGGGCGCCTGCCACGTGCCTTGATTGACCAACAGACCATCGATGCCCAGTCCCGGAGTGCGATCTAGTCCCAGCGACATCTGGGCTTCTTCCAGGAATCGCCACACCTTATAGCCACCGTAACCCAGACTGGCCGCGATGCCGATCACGAACAGCCACCGCAGCCATCGTCGTCGGGACCTCGGTGAAGGGGGCTTGTTAGGAGTCGAGTTCGGCATTGGCATGCTCTTCGAACATGGCCTCGACGAACGCCATCGGGTCGAAGACCTGCAGGTCGTCGATCTTCTCGCCAACACCGATATAGCGCACCGGGAACTGCATGGCGTCGGCAATGGCCAAGACGGCACCGCCCTTGGCCGTACCGTCGAGCTTGGTCAGAACAATGCCGGTGATCGGCGCTACCTTGGTGAACTCGCGCGCCTGATTCAAGGCATTCTGTCCGGTGGTGGCATCCAGCACCAGGAAGATGTCGTTCGGTGCATCGTCCTTGATCTTCTTCATCACCCGGCCGATCTTCTCCAGCTCCTGCATCAGCCCCTGCTTGTTATGCAAACGTCCGGCCGTATCGATGATCACCACATCGGCACTGCGCGCCATGGCCGCCTTGAGGGTATCAAAGGCCACGGCCGCCGGATCGGCCCCTTGCTTCTGTTGAATGATCTCCACGCCGGCACGTTGGGCCCAGACCTCCAGTTGCTCGTTGGCCGCAGCCCGGAACGTATCGGCGGCACCGATCAGCACAGACCTGCCGGCCTTGCGATAGTTGTAGGCCAGCTTGCCGATCGTGG
>JANJTN010000099.1 GCA_024711065.1 bacterium | reverse complement strand
GTTCTGCATCGCGATACATAGCTATTGCAGTCCCCCACTTCCCCCATTCCCCATTCCCCATTCCCCACTTCCCCATTCCCCATTCCCTATCTTCGCGCCATGCAGATCGCCATTTCTCGTCTGACGCACGCAGAGGACCTTCCGCTGCCTTCCTATGCCACCGAGGGATCGGCCGGGATGGACGTGTATGCTGCCGTAGAGGATCCGCTGACCCTTGCACCATCTCAGGTGGTGCTGGTACCCACAGGTCTCGCCATGGCCGTTCCCCACGGATACGAGTGTCAGGTTCGGTCTCGCAGCGGGCTGGCCGCCAAGAACGGTGTGTTCGCCTTGAATGCACCGGGTACGATCGATAGCGACTACCGCGGCGAAGTAAAAGTGATCCTTGCCAACTTCTCCCAAGCCCCCTTCACCATCGAACGGGGTATGCGCATCGCTCAGCTGGTGGTGGCGCGGCACGAGCATGTAGAGTGGGAAGTGGTGCCATCGCTGGAGGAAACGGTGCGTGGTGAAGGGGGCTTTGGATCTACGGGAGTGCATCCATGACGATCGTTGTCGGCTCGGATCATGCCGGGTTCACTCACAAGGAGGCTCTGAAGAGCATGCTGGTGGATCAAGGTTATACCGTGGTAGATGTAGGGGCTTTCTCGGCCGATCGCGTAGACTATCCGGACTTTGGCGTGGCTGCCGCCCGCTTGATCGCCCATGGCGTGGCCGATTATGGCGTGTTGGTGTGCGGCTCGGGTATCGGGATCTCCATCGCGGCGAACAAGATCAAGGGGATCCGCGCCGCCAATGTGACCAGCGTAGAGATGGCCCGGTTGGCGCGCCAGCACAACAATGCCAATATGGTGGCGGTAGGCGAACGCATCACGCCGATCGAAGAGGCCCGGGAGATCGTGACGGCGTTTTTGTCGACCGAGTTCGAAGGTGGACGTCACGCCGCACGCGTTGAGAAACTGGACGATCTGGGAGCGCCGATATGAGCTGCGAGATCCTGGTGGTAGCGGCACACCCTGATGACGCCGAACTCACCTGTGCCGGCACCATTCTGAAGGCGACCCAAGCCGGTAAACGCGTGGTGATCGCCGACTGCACCAAGGGCGAACTTGGTACGCGGGGAACTCCGGAGATCCGGGAACGCGAAGCGGCCGAAGCCGCTCGATTGATGGGTGTTGATACGCGTGTGTGTCTGGACATGCCGGACGGTGCCGTGAGTCAGACGCAGGAGAACATTCTGAAAGTGGTGAGCGTGATCCGGGCATTTCGACCGAGGATCATCCTTACCACGCCCCCTCTCGAACGGCATCCCGACCACGAAGCCGTCCACCGCCTGGTGCGCGCCGGTACCTTCACCGCCGGGCTTGCCAAGGTGAAGACGCAGTGGCAAGGGGCTGACCAGGAGCCGTTTCGTCCGAAACGCACCCTGTGCTTCATGCAGTGGTTCGACCTACCGGGTGGACCGGACGTGTACGTGGATGTGACGGATGTCTATGAGCAGCGGACCAAGGCGATCATGGCATTCGCGTCGCAGTTCCATCTGCCGGACGCCTATCAGTCCGACGAACCACAGACGCTGCTCTCGCGGCCGGAGTTCTTCGAGGAGCTCGATGCTCGAGCGATCCACTTTGGCAGCCGCATCGGTGTGCGCTACGCCGAGGCCTTCAAGGCTGTTGAGCCGCTGGGGTTGGCGTCCATCACGGACCTCCTCTGACCTACCTATCCGGGATTACTCATCCGGGACATTATCCCGGATTACTCATCCCGGATCGACGATTGATCACGGGTGTAACTCGTTGATTCTCAATGTTGAGTGTTCATTCCCGGATACTATCCGGGATTACTCATCCGGGATAATATCCCGGATTACTCATCCCGGATCGTTTGGCTGAGGCGCTGCAGCAGCTGGCGCTTGTGCCGATCCCGAACGCGCTGAACGTCCTCAGCCGTGAACGTACGTGGGTTGCCTCCGATCAGGTCGCTGACGTACGAGGCAACATCGGCTACATCCTCATCGCCATAGGGTATCGGCGGCATGGTGCGATGCACGCTGTCCGAAGAATACTGCGTGTCCATCCCGAACAGCAGAATGAACAACAGCGTATCGGTGTTCGCTTTCCAAAGGGCGCGTCCACGAATGTCCGGGACACCGTCCTGAGCCCCTTCCCCTGCTTCGCCGTGGCAGCGCATACAGTACTCGGCATACACCTCGTCCCCCCGGTCCGGCGGAACGTCGGCGTCGCCTTGTCCCGCACAGCCGGACATCACGGCCACACAGAACAAGGAGAAGAAGATGCGGTGCAGGCTGCTCTCCATAGCTGCAACATCGGCATTTTTGATCAATGGCTCGACTGACCCCCGATCAGTATCACGTCCCCGTGATGCTCCGCGAATGCCTTAATGCACTGCAGGTGCAGCACGGCGGCACCTTTGTAGATGCTACCTTGGGAGGGGGCGGGCACACTTCGGAGATCCTGAGTAGCGAGCAGCGAGCAGCGAACAGCGAGCTACGAGCTACGAGCTACGTAAAGGTCATTGCCTTTGATGCCGACGAAGTAGCCATCCAGAGAGCGCAAGACCGATTCGCCGATGTCCTCGGTTCGCGCCTGGTCGTGATCCACGCCAACTTTCGCACCATGGCTGAGCATCTGGCTGAGCATGCACCCATCGACGGTGTGCTGTTCGACCTCGGAGTATCCTCCTATCAGTTCGATCATCATGAACGGGGCTTCTCGTATCGTCAGGAAGCCCCGCTCGACATGCGATTCACTCCCGAAGGCGATACCGCTGCCGACCTGCTGAATACGCTGTCGGAGGACGAACTCGTGCGCGTCTTCAGGGATTACGGCGAGGACCCCTCTGCCCGCAAACTGGCGGCCGCCGTGGTGCGACGCCGGACCCTAGCCCCCTACCGCACCACCATCGACCTGCGCGATACCATTGTGCAGCACATCCCGCCGCAACATCACAACAAGACCCTGGCGCGCGTGTTCCAGGCCTTGCGGATCGCCGTGAACGACGAACTCGGCGCACTCCAGCAAGCCCTGATCGACGTGATCCCGTTCTGCCGGCAAGGGGCTCGCCTGGTGGTGATGAGTTATCACTCACTGGAAGACCGGATCGTGAAGGACACGTTCAAGTCCGACAACCGGCTAAAGATCCTCACGAAAAAGCCGGTGATGGCCGACGCCGACGAAGTGGCTCGCAATCCACGTTCGCGAAGTGCCCGACTACGCGTAGCCGAAACCGTGGTCCCTCCCTCGTATTTTAGCCCTTGATGAACAACACTGCGTCGTTCGATTATCGAGACCTCGTCGCCATCTTCGGCGATGCGGCAGCGCACTTGCCCAAGGATCTTCAGATCACCGGCGTCAGCACCGATACCCGGTCAATCAAGCCTGGTAACGCCTTTGTTGCGTTAAAGGGTGAGAACTTCGACGGACACGATCACATCCCCCAGGCCATCGAGGCCGGCGCTGTACTCATTGTGAGCAGCGAGCAGCGAGTAGCGAGCAGCGAGCAACGAGCAACGCTCCACGTCCCCGACACCCTGCACGCCCTGGGTTCGTTTGCCTGGTACCATCGACGTCGGTTTCACATTCCGGTGATCGCGGTTGCCGGAGCGTCGGGTAAAACGTCGACCAAGGACCTGACGGCGCACGTACTGGCCCAGAAGTTTGTGGTCCTCAAGACGCTGCACAACTACAACAATCAGGTCGGCACGCCCCTCACGCTCCTGCAGCTCACGAACAACCATCATGTGGCCGTGATCGAGATCGGAACCAATGAGCCCGGAGAGATCGAGATCCTGTCGGCCATGGTGCAGCCCACACATGGGGTGATCACCACGATCGGTCCGGAGCATCTGGAGAAATTGATCGATCTGGATGGCGTTGAAAAAGAAGAGGCGGCTCTCTTTGACTATCTGCGAGATCACGGTGGACTATTGTTCGTGAATGTGGACGACGAGCGGTTGCGACGGTACGGCTTCGATGGTGCCGTGCGTGGACGTGTGGTCACCTTCGGTGTGGAGCATCCTGCAGATGTGAAGCCATCCATATCGTTCGACACCGGGCTGCATCCTACGATCCACATGGTGAAGGATGCCTTCACCTTTCGAGCCCCCTTACAGTCTATCGGCTATGCTTCAGCACTGAACGCCGTGGTGGCTACGGCCGTTGCCTGGTCGTTGAATCTTGGTGCCGAGTTGGTAAAGAACGGCCTTGCGTCCTACGAGCCCCCTACCGCTTCCGGCTATGCCCGCATGGCGATCGCCGAGTTGGCCGGACGTGTGATCCTGAACGACACCTATAACGCTAATCCGGAGTCGATGCGACTCTCCCTGAAGACCCTGGCCTTGTATCCTAGCGAGCAACATATCGCCGTCCTTGGCGACATGCGCGAGATGGGTTCGGCAGCGCCGGAAGTGCACGACGACCTGCTGACCGAGGCCGTGAATCGGGCGGATCTGGTGATCGTGATGGGCGACGAGTTCGTGGCTGCGGCCGAGCGTCTGGACCATCCGCATGTGATCGAATGCGACTCGCATCGAGCGTGCGCTCAAGCCCTGATCGAAAACTCGCATCCCGGATGTGCCGTGCTGGTCAAGGGTAGCAGGGGGCTTCAGATGGAGAAGGTGATCGAGGAGTTGCAGCGCAGTTGAGTCGGTCCATCCACACGAACTGACACGTCCATGCTCACATCCGCAACAGCGTGACCACCGTCCGCATCGCACTCGCCAACCTACCTACACCGACCTCGCCGGAAGGATCGCTCAACGCTGTCGTATCTGCCATTGCCGAGGCCGCATCGAAAGGGGCTTTGGTGGTGTGTTTCCCGGAGTGCTACATCCCCGGCTACCGTTGGCCGCACATTCCATCGCCCCCTCCCAACCCGGAGTTTCTTGACCGGGCTGTATCGACTGTAGCCGACGCCGCGAGTGAGGCGTCGATCACCGTGATCCTTGGTACGGAACGCATCACGGAGCAAGGCCTGCAGATCACGTGCTGCGTGATCGGACCGGATGGTTCCGTGTTGGGTTGGCAGGATAAGGTGCAGCTTGATCCCTCTGAAGAGTCGATCTATCCATCTGTTGGTACAGAACGACACCTCTTTCACGCTGGACCGCTCACCTTTGGCATCGTGATCTGCCACGAAGGCTGGCGATATCCGGAGACCGTCCGCTGGGCAGCACGTCGCGGCGCACAGGTGGTGTTCCATCCGCACGTTCACGTTGCCGAGCCGGGCAGTTATCGTCCACACACCTTTGCCGACCCTGCCAACACGTTCCACGAGAAGGCCATCCTCTGTCGCGCTGCTGAGAACACCTGCTATGTTGCCTCGGTGAATGCCGCCAGCGAAGGTTCCGGCACCACTTCGGCCATTGCTGCGCCTGATGGGTCGCTCATCGGTTATCAGCCCTACGGCGTAGAAGGACTGTTGATCGCCGACATCGATCTGGATCTGGCAACGGGACTGTTGGCAAGGAGGCTGCGCATCTGACGATATCGGCGGCTATGGGTTAACGCCTCCCGATCCTTGCTGTCCTGTAAGAGACCAGGAAACCTGAGGCTCTACCTCTGGCATGGGCTAGGTAAGTTGGCAGTTCATATCAAGCATCTCAAGGACAGCATTATGGCACGGGTCACCGGTATCGGCGGCATCTTCTTCAAGAGCAAGGGCGACCCCACAGAGCTCGCCGCTTGGTATCAGCAGCATCTCGGTCTCACGCTTGAACCGTGGGGTGGTGCGATCCTCAAATGGCCAGATGATACCGCCAGTGATGATGGTCTTACCGTGTGGTCGCTAGCCTCACCCAACAGCGAGTGGTTCGCCCCTTCCCAAGCAACTTTTATGATCAACTATCGCGTGGAC
>JANJTN010000014.1 GCA_024711065.1 bacterium | reverse complement strand
AGTGAGCCCTCTGCGAACGCAGCGAGCCCTCTGCAACCGAAGGTTGCCCCATGCGAACGTCAGTGAGCCCCCTGCAACCGAAGGTTGCCCCATGCGAACGTCAGTGAGCCCTCTGCAACTGAAGGTTGCCCCCTGCGAACGTCAGTGAGCCCCTTGCGAACGCAGTGAGCCCCCTGCGAACGTCAGTGAGCCCCTTGCGAACGCAGTGAGCCCTCTGCCGCCTCGGCCCCGATACTGCTCCCCAGCGCTACGCCCATGCCATTACATCCAAACGCCTGAATGATACCGGGTGCCACTTCCTGCACGAAGGGCTGCTTGTCATCGCGGAACCCCATGATGCCCGACCACCGGCGTTCGATGGCAGGGGGCTTGTCCGGTGCGATCACCGTGTGCAATAGGTTCTCCAGGTACTGCTGGATGGTATCGGTGACACCGAACTCCGTGGTACGCTCTTCATTGAACGCTTGATCCCGGCCCCCTCCAAGCAGAATGCGTTCGCCCACGTTGCGGAAGTACACGTAGCCTTCGTTCATGTGGAAGGAACCCCGTAGCGGCAGACCAAACATGGATTCGGTCAACAAGATCTGCCCTCTCCCAGGCGTGGGGCTCGCTGTGCTCGCAGGGGGCTCCCGTTGGTCGCAGAGGGCAACCTTCGGTTGCAGTAGGCTCGCTGTGCTCGCAGGGGGCTCGCTGTGCTCGCAGGGGGCAACCTTCGGTTGCAGTGCGCTCGCTGTGCTCGCAGGGGGCTCCCGTTGGTCGCAGAGGGCTCCCGTTGGTCGCAATGAGCTGGCGTCGAGCAGTGCGTTGGTGGCAAGTACGATGCGGCTGGTCTGGATCGACACCTCTCTACTGTCAACATGGAGCTCATAGGCGCCAGCCTGAGTGGCGGAGTGACCAAGGACCTCTCCTATCTGGATGTCGATGTTGTGACGGGCGGCTATCTGCCACAGACGCTTGATCATCTTTCCGCTGTGCAGTGTGCCCTCGAACGGTGTGCGCACCAGGGCGTGGACGCCGTTGAAGCCGAAGTGGTCGATGAGGTCGTCCCGACGCTCAAAGGCCGGCCCGTGGAACAGCGGTGCCAGCAGTGCATTGATCTCGTCGAGGCGTACGAGTGCGGGATGTGGCTCCAAAAAGATCTCGTGACCGCCGTGTTGTTCGTAGTCGATCTGGTCGTCGCCGCAGCGCTCGCGCAGGGTGATGAGGCCCTCGAGCCGACGTCGCACCAGGTCCCTGGCGCGATCGGCTCCCATCAGGTCCACGTCGTGCGCGATCTCCGAGAGCGACCCAAAGCAGGCAAAGCCGGCGTTGCGCGTACTAGCCCCCTTCGGCGGATACGAGCGCTCGATCACGACCACGTGCAGCGATGGATCGCGTTCCTTGAGTTCGATGGCGGTAGACATGCCGATGATACCGCCGCCGATGATCGCAACGTCGTAGGCAGAACGACGAAAGCCGCCGCGGTACTCCGCAGCGGCTTCCGGTAGAAAGATATCGTCCCAATACGACGTCATGGACGCGGGTGACGAAAGACTCCTGATTGAACCTTGAGTGTTTGACCGGTCACCGAACGCATCGTGCCCGTAAAGTATCCTTCGATCAAGGCCACGCCGTTGCCTTCCGGAACCACGTTGGTCACCACCGTTTCACCTTCCACCGGGAAGAACGTAAGTCCACCGTCATACAGAAACTTTGGACCCGACTCTACCACAACAGCCTGCGGAATGCCGCCGGACAGGTCGGCGGACTTCCAGGCATAGGTGCCGGGCGACTTCGGCAGGTTGGTTCCGAGGTAGAGAGACATGGCCGGCACTACGCCGGGGTTCACACCCAGGTGGAACTGCACTTCGTTGCCGCTAACGCGCGAGCTCTGCGTAAAGAAGTGATCGAAGGTCTTGGTACCACCGGTGGCCAACTGAATGGTAGACAGGTACACGGCAGCCGATCGACGCTGGGTAAGGGTCTGGCCGGCCAGGGAGCCCGGATACTCCAGATACAGTTCCATCCCCGGATCGGGTCCTTGTGGACCTTCGGCGCAGGATACCAGAACGAGGGCTAACAGAGCGATTGAGACGAGTTTGAGCATCATAACAAGCCCCCTTAAAAGCCGAGATTGAACAAGTAGGAAATGCCGATCGAGGCCGAAGCCGGGATCAGGTCGTAGGTCACGCCGTCGTAGTCCACATTGGGATCTCCCAGGGTGTTGGTGGGGTAGCCGTAAATGTAGGCACCGTCTTCATACAGACCGGAGAACTGGTATCGGGCACTGATGTCTACATACAACGTGCCGATGTCGATCTTCCATGCCGGGATGCGTCCGCCAATGCGAAAGTCCATCACCATGTCCTGCACCAGGTCCAGATCCACCACATGCCGGGCATCGGCGTAGTACGTCTGGTTGGGATTCCAGCGCTCCACCTTGGTTGGGAAGTTGAAGCCCACGCCCAGGGTGATGCCCGAGAACCAGATCGACGGCGCGATGGAGATATAGCTGTGCCGCTCGTGAAAGTAGCCGCTGAAGTCGCTGCCGCCATCGTATTCGGCGTAGGGCCGCGTACGACTGCCCGTGGTGGTGTAGCCGATGTCCAGCATTCCCGCCACTCGAGAGCCGGCGCCAAACGGTGCCTTGATGGTGGCTCCCAGGTTGGGAAGGAACCAGAAATCGGCGTTGGTCTTTCGGCCTTCGGCCTGGTCGCCGGCGTTCACGCCACCAGCGATGATGCCAACATGGATGCCGGCTTCGAGCACGTAGGGAGCACTGTACTCCATCTGACCGCCGTCAAGACCCTCGTCTTGGGAGGGGGCTTGCAGCTCGGAGGATCCATCTTGGGCGAAGCCAGGGGACTGAAGTACAAGGCCCAAAAGCAACAGGATCACAAGGTTTCGCGTCATGAACTACCCGTGAATGGTGGTAACTGTCAACAATGTACGTAATAATACGTAAACCGAACAGTCGTCTTGAAGGAATTCTCCTCGCAAATCCCGTGCCGTCAGCGGCTTATCTGTCCGTATCATGTAACTGCCGGTATCGGTGTGGATTATTGCCCGTGTATTCAGTGATCGGTAGGGAATGACCTACGAACTCCTCTCGGATGAAGAGCTCTTCGCCCTGGTCAGGGACGAAAATGATGAACAGGCCTACCGGGCCTTGTACCGGAGGTATGACAAACGCATCTATTCGTACTGCCTGAGGGCATTGGGCAACCCTGAAGACGCCCGGGATGTGTTCCAGACCATTTCGATGACGATCTACGACAAGCGGCAGTCGTTCATTGACGGATCCTTCGCTGCGTGGCTGTTCACCATCACACGCAACATGTGCTTGAAGACCTTACGGAACCTCAAGCAC
This sequence comes from bacterium, assembly GCA_024711065.1. Classification (GTDB taxonomy): domain Bacteria; phylum Bacteroidota; class Ignavibacteria; order Kapaibacteriales; family Kapaibacteriaceae; genus OLB6. The sequence continues at coordinate 8,583 of JANJTN010000014.1, read as the reverse complement.
ACGTCGGAGTTCGTCGAAGACCTGCATGAACCGGACCAGGTTGAGTCTCACAGTCAGGACTTCCTGCTGAGAGCCGAACTTCGAAAGGCCATCAACAGCCTGCCGGAGGAATTCAAGGAGGCCTTGGAGCTACGATACTTTGATGATCTCTCCTACGAGGAGATCGCTGATACACTGAAGATCACGGTGTCGCTTGCCAAAGTGCGAGTGTTCCGTGCGAAGAAACAGATCACAAAACTGTTAACCCCGATCTTGGACGAATTACAATGACAAACGACGAACTCCTGGCTGGATTCCTCGATCGTTCGCTGAACGAGGACCAACTGCTGGAATTCGAATCGCGCAAATCTGCCGATGCCGAGTTTGCCCAGCAGGCCGACGCCATGATCCGCGTCGAGCGGGTGATCCCTATGGCTGCTCCGGTGGTCGCGATCCCCACAGACTTTCTCAGCGCCGTCGAGGCCGACGTTGCCACCAAGGTGAGCAGCGCAGCCTCCAGCAGCTTCCTGAGTGGTATGGCCGGCAACACGTGGGCCTGGGTCACCGCCGCCAGTGCCGTGGCGATCACGGCCGGTACGGTGTACGTTGCCACACGATCCGCTGAACCGGCACGCACCATGGCCATCCCGAAGGCTACTGCGGTAGAATACCGCGCTACGCCAACGCCGTCGGCCCCGGTCGTGCACGAGCCCGCCCTCACGCTTCCATCCGCACCTGTCCCGGCCGCCAAGCCCGTGGCCGTAGCTCAGCGATCGATCTCTGCCGATGCAACTCCCGCAACGGCCCAACCGCTAGCGCCTAGCCGCAGTGTAGACCTGCTGACGTCGAATACCGATCCGGCCATGGAAAGCCTTCTGGCCGATCTCCAGGCCTGCCGTGGTTCCGGCGACTACGTCCGCTGCGCCCAGATGGGTCTGGCGATCGGCCGCACCTATCGCGAAGATGGCAAGACGAATCTTGCCGAACAGTACCTCGGACAAGCCCTCATCGATGCTCGCCGTGCCCGCACCGTTCAGTACGAAGTAGACGCTCTGGGTGAAATGGCACTGAATGCCATGGCCACCGGACGCCAGTCGGACGGCCGTGAGTACCTGCTCAAGGCCGTATCCATCGGGAAAGGGGCTGGTATCGACGTGGGCGATTGGAAACGACTTCTGGACACGCCGGAGTAGCTTGGTTCTGTTTTAGCGATGTCCATTATTGAACGGTGACCATTTCAGCTTCATGGTCGCCGTTCTCTTTTTATATACACTTCTGCGTGGTCGAACAGCGGCTGCTCCGCCGGGTGGAGATGCTCGCGGAACCACACTGGTTCGCTCACCGGATGCACCACGGCCGGAGCCGATACCACGAAGAAATCCTCGCGCCTCGATGTCGACGGATACACGTCGATCCGGTCGAACGACGGCGATAGACCGAACAACTCCAGGTCGGGTGTATGCAGATAGTCAGCCCCGATCCATCGCAGTACTTCGATCCGACGCTCGTTGATCCCCGATTGGGCCGGGCGCGATGGCTCTTGCACCGAGATCCGGCTAGGCTCGCTCTGCTGGATGGTGCCCTCGCGGTCGATCACCGTGAGCGTGGCCAACATCTTTGGTCCCGTCAGCGTAGCCTCCGTGGTCAGGTCCTCGTTCATATCCCACATCACGATACCGGGTGCACTACCCTCGCCGCGCATCTGCTTAACCGTGTCAGCCCCCTTCCGGATGGCGATCACCCAGGATCGCAGACGCGATTCGGAGATCACGTCGGGCCGCATGCGCACGCGGGGCAAACGAGACTCTACCACGGTATCGGCCACGGTAAGGGGCTTGAGAAGCACCCGCGTATCATCGGCTAGAAAGACCCACGGCTGTTGCGAGGCTTGCCCACGACGATTCTCGATGATCACTCGGCTCTTGGGCAGCCCGAACGTAGTTAGCAAGTACGTCTGCACGGCAGCCGTGCGCCTGGCATTGGCAATCGCGCCTTCGGCCGTGCCATCGTCATAGGAGATCAGCCGTAGGCTGGTCTGCGCATTGGCTCGCATACGCGAGCCCACCACATTCAGAACATGATACTGCCAGTGGGTCTGCTGCTCCCGCAGGGCTGCCGGTTCTTTCCAGCGGGCTGCTACGGCCGGTGTGAGTTGTCGGTATCGCTCCGGCAAGGACGTGCCTTCGGGATCGAACACCACCACCGGAAGGATCGGCACGGTGCGCGTAAGCTCCACGGTGGTCACATTCACGCGCGCTTCGTCGATCAGTGATCCGTCTTCCGTTTCGAAGGCTAGCGATAGCGACGCTTTCAATACGGAAGGGGGCTTGGGTATCAACCGCTGATACCGCTCTCGCACCAGCACGTTCACGGTGTCGCCGTTGGGATACTGTTCCGCCAGAATGCTCACCAGCACCAAGGAGTCGTGCACGACTCGGCTGCTGAGGATCACCACGGTATCCCGTACGATGGTCGTATCCAGATATCGACCCTGTTCATCGATATACGGGTCTTCCGGACGCTCCCGGAACTGGAAGCGGATTCCAATACCGGCATTCACGGACAGCGTTCGCAATCCTGCCTCGGTTTCCCACGCCGTGATCGGCACGATCACACTCAGACGCGGCGTGAATTGCACGCTGCCGGTACGATTCATCGGCACCGTACCTTCGGCCCCGAGTGAGAGGGATGGAACAAGGGCGGAAAGTCCAGGCACCACCCCCTGTCCGGTGGTGACCTCCGTGGAACCATCAAGAAACGGCAACCCTGGTGGGTCAGCGAACCGCATCGTCTGAGTATGATCCGAACCCATAGGGATCTGGAATGGCAATCCCAGATCGAGTGCCAACCAGTCTTCCAGCTGATACCGTGCATAGGGCTCGATGCCCACGGTAGAGAAGGACAGAACAAGGTCGTGATCCAGGGTAGCCATATAGACGCCGCCGTCTTCCGTAGCGATCGGGACACGCTCGCCGGCGGCGTAGTCCAGTCCGTACCACTGCAATCCAACGCGTGCTCCGAACCGCAAGGCTGGAAGGTCTCGCAGGAAGCGAGCGTCGATGCCCGCAAGAAACCATGGGCTTACGGACAGACCATCGGCGGAATACATCAGGCCACTCGGTGCCGGCACGCCGCCCAACGCATTGAACGAACCCAGCGGTGCGATCAGTGCGGCACCTCCAGAGGCATGCACGTCAACGTCGTCCTGTGCATTGGCACGGACACCGGATCCAAGACCGACCAGCGCGGCAAGCAATACCGCGATAAAGGATGCATGGGAGTGGAGTAGTGGGCGCACGTCCAAAGTTACTGGACGATGAAGAGTCGAACGATGCGGGCCAGAGATCCCGGTACGTCTCCTTCAACGGTAAGCGCGGCATAGTAACTGCCGGGCGAGACCGGAATGTTCACACGAGGTCCGGTTCCGATGGTGAACGACCGGGTCCCGGATCGTACTTCGGCCGAGAGGTCGGCGATCACCTGACCCATCGGATCGATGATCTGGAGAGCCCCTTTCCCGGTGGGAACACGATCGACCACCAGCAGACCGCCGGAAATGATCGGATTGGGCTCGATGGACAGCACAAGATCCTGCATGAACGGGTTCACATACCGAGGGGTGCCGTTGGGACCGTATCGATACACATTGGTCAGCGTGATGCGATTGGTATCCAGCACCATCGCTCGTGGCGACTCTCCGGCCACCGTCAGTTCGGCCGCACGGGCGATCAGCAGTGAGTGATCGGTATCTCCGAGTGCGATCACAGCCGTAAGAGTATTCAGGTTGGTCACACTGTCGGACGTGACCACATCGCCATCCGGCAGACCGATGGTCCAGACAGCGGTGTCGCTCACCACTGTACGTTGTTGCGCCGGACCCGGGAGTGGGATCAGGATAGTGGGATTATAGGTCAGCTCGGTGTTCACACCGCTGATCAGAACCGGTGCGTCGAAGGCATTGTCCGTCACGGCCTGCAGGGTCAGCCGAACCGTGTCGCCGATACGCGCTGCAACCGGCTGCCGATCCCACCGCAGGCGGAACCCTACGGGGCGCGGGGACATGAGCAGGTCTACATTGATCAGCGTGGAGTCCCAGACCACGTCCGTCTGCGTAGACTTGCGCCGCAGCATGAACCGCTGACGCAGATTGCGGTACTCCAAGGGTTGCGCAATGATGCGATTGGTGATCACGGTGCGGCGCGTCGGCCTGTCCGGATCCACCTCTCCGACCATCGGCCCGTCATCGAGCGATTCCAGTTCGTACTGGAAGTTCCGTGTCACGAAGAACGTTGGTAGACGCAGGAACAGATTCAGGGTATCGGTGGCACCCACGGTAACGCCGCGAAACTGCACCGTGGTGTCCTTGATCATGATCCGGCTGGTGGCATCGAGTGCTACAAGCAACGTATCCAGCGGGGTAGCGCCACGGAAGTATCGCACCAGCATCAGCGTATCAAGGAAGCTGCCCAAGCGCAGTGGCTCGAATGCCACACTCACACGGATACTATCGGGGTCGGACACGGAGGGTTTGTCGTTGACCAGCGCTGTGATGAAGGGGGCTTGTGGACTTCGCACAACGCGGTATTGGTCGATCACGTACGCTGGTCCGTAGAAGTCTTCGGACTGAGCGGCGAAGTCGCCCACCATCGTCATCACCCAGTCGATCGTCACGGAACTCGACAGGGAACGTCCAATCCCTCTCATGCGCACGATGAGTGTGTCTCGGGGCAGGCCCCCTTCGACGCGAACGATCGCCGTCGAATCCTCATACACACCACCGCGCATGGGCTTGAACCGGAACGCGAAGGCGAACGTGTCGCCGATCGGCTCCGGGCCGTTCGGTGTGGTGTTCTCGAATGGTAGCGCGGGATCGTACAGGCGGACCCAGGTTTCGTTCACGCCTGTGCGGAGCACAGGGAACACCACGCGCGTACCGCTGTCTCCCAGGATCACCGTTCCAAACTCGATCTCTTCCTGCCGCTCAAGCGGATCCTGAGCATGCACATCTGTTACGAAAACGAGAAGCGCGCATACAGCAAGCCACGAGATGGTGCGAACAACGATCATGCAGGTCTGATACGGAAGCGGGTATGCGATGTTGGGACACAACGATACAGACGGTGATCTATTCACGGGCAACCACTGTACAGACCCGATCGGTCCACTGTTGTTCCACCACGTGTCCGGAGCCGTGGACCCGAACCTCATAACCCGCGTTCTGAAGGATAGATACGGCTCGTCGGAGGGTGAGACCACGAACATCGGGTCGCTGGTCCTTTACGGGAACAGCCATCTGCACGGCAATATCGGTACCACGCTCCACCCGTGTGCCGGGGATCGGCGTCTGTTTCAGGATCAGGCCGCTATCGGCATCCACATCCAGATCAAGGCCAAGGCGGGCCAGGACCGTGTCGGCCGTACCGATGGCCAGACCCCGCAGGTCGGGCACCACCACGGTGTCTGCCCCGGCGGAGGCGGCGATCATTTTGCGCGTTCGATCGTCCAATTCCAGCATCGACATGGTTTTCTGAACGATCCGTCGAAAGATCGGCGCCGACGTCGACCCACCATAGATGTTGGTTTGCGGTTTGTCCAGCATCACGATCATGGCCACCTGCGGTCGGTCCGCCGGATAGAAACCCACGAACGTGGCAGTATAGGCTTTCTGCGAGTACGAGCCCCCTTCCAGCTGTTGCGCCGTGCCGGTCTTGCCGGCAATGCGCACACCGGGGATCCTGGCGTTGCGTCCGGTACCATTCTCTACCACGCCCACCAGCATCTCCGAAAGTGTGGCGGCGGTTTCCGGACTGATCACACTGCGCACACGCTGCGGTGGAAAGGAACGCACTTCGTTGCCGTCGGGAGTCACGATCGATCGCACGACGCGCGGTTCCATCATCACACCGCCATTGGCAATGGTGGCGTAGGCATTGAGTACCTGGAGGGCAGTTGCGCTGAGTTCGTACCCATAGGCCATGAAGAAGCGGGTGGTCTCGTCGAACTGATCCGGACGCTTGAGGATCCCTCGGATCTCACCGGGCAGGTCGATACCGGACGGAATGCCGAATCCAAAGTCGCGTACATACTTGTAGTACGTTCGGTCATCCAGTCGCTGTGCCAACGATGCAAAGACCACGTTGCTGGATTGCTCGAGAGCGATCTGGAACGTGGTGATCCCAAGAGGGTGATCGTCTCGGACGGTGTGTCCGGGAATGTCCCAAGCGCCACCGCGTCCATCGACCTGATCATTGGGACCGATCTTTCGTTCTTCCAGCAGAGCCGCGGCTGTGATCGCCTTCATGGTCGACCCCGGCTCGTATTGATCGGTGATCCCGCGAATGCGGATCGCAGCAGATGTGGCCTTGTCCAGTCGATTGGGATCGAAGGTCGGCATGGATGCCATGGCCAGAATGTCGCCGGTTGACGGCTGGATCGCGATCACAGTACCGGACTCAGCGCCGGTCTCGCGCACTCCCCTGCGCAGTTCCTGCTCTGCTACGCGCTGCAGCTCGATGTCGATCGTCAGCTGCAGGCCGTTGCCATTGCGGGGTGCTTTGCGTTCCGGGTTCACCCCCGGACGCAGTCGGCCCTTGCCGTCACGCTGCATGATCACAAATCCGCTCTCGCCTTTCAGCTGACCATTGTATTGCAGTTCCAGACCGGTCAGTCCATTGTTGTCCACATCGGTCGTTCCCAATACCTGCGCCGCGATGTTGCCATACAGGAAGTTGCGCTTGGGCTCGGACACACGGATCAGGCCGGCGTCGCGGAGTGTATCAAGATCGGGATACATCACCGAGTTCACTCCCCGAGCCAGCCACGTGAATCGTCCCGAAGCCGCCCGGATCTTCTTCAGATAGGCCTGAGCGGAATCACCCGCGGCCGTGGCCAGCAATTGGGCGATCAGCTCCGGCTCTTCCACCACGGTGGGGTCCACGGCGAACGACGTGGTGTTCATCATCCCCGCAATGTCGCGGCCGTGACGATCAAAGAACGTTCCACGCTGCGCACGCAACTCAACCCGCGCTTCGTACTGCTTTCTGGCGATCTCTCGATACCGAGCCCCTTCCACCACCTGCACCCAGAACAGACGACCGATCACGAGCGAGAACAAGAAGCTGAACAGCAGGATCAGCACGCCTGCCTTCCATCGGATCGGGTCGTATGGTTGTTCGGTGTTCGTAGGGGCGAGGGGTAAGGGGCGAGGGGCGAGGGGCGAGGGGCGAGGGGCTAGACGCTAGACGCTATTCTTCGATCACCACCGGGGCCTCGTCGGGCGGGATCATGCCGAGGCGTTCCGTGGCGATGCGGGTGACGCGCTCCGCGGATTGCAGTTTATAACTTTCCGTTCTCAGGCTCTGGTTCAGGATCTGCAACGAGTCGCGCTGGCGTGTAAGGACGTCCACTTCGGTAGAAATGGCGTTCACAGCGATCACGTTGCTCACATAGAGCACGGTGGCGATGGCACTGATGAAGAACAGAGCGAACAGACTCCAACGATTCAGCAGACGACGTTGCTTGACCAGCGTGGGCGACTCCTTGCCGGGTGGTACCGGCAACGGTAGCTGATCGTCGTCTTCGACTCTCATCGGACCTCAGCGCCTGGACCGATCGTCGCATCCATCGGCGAGACCAGTGTGAGTTGTCCTTGATCGTTCGACGCCGCCAGGATCATCCCTTGCGACTCCATGCCCATCAGTTTGGCCGGCTGCAGATTGGCCACCACCACCACGGTCTTGCCGATCAGATCCTCCGGTGCATAGTACTGGGCGATCCCCGCAAGTACCTGACGTTGCTCGCTACCAAGATCGACCTGCAGCTTCAGCAACTTCTTCGACTTCTCCACCCGCTCGGCGGCCAGCACCGTTGCCGTGCGCAGCTTCACCTTCATGAAGTCGTCGATGGTGATCTGTGGGCTGTCAGATGTGGGCTGTGGGCTGTCAGCTGTCAGCTGCGGGCTGTGGGCTGTGGGCTGTGGGCTGTGGGCTGTTCCAGCTTCGCTACTCGCTACTCGCTGCTCGCTGCTCTTCACCCGCTGCTCCTAGTTTTGCCATCTGGGCCTCTACGGTTTCTTTCTCGACCTTGGTGAACAGCAGCGGAGCGTCGTTCAAGGTTCTGCCGGCCGGCAGAACATCAAAGCCCGCTGCAGCCCAGGTGTTGGTACCGACCACATTCTGTCCCGGCGCTCCCGTGTTCACAGGCTCGCCCAGCATGCTCTGCATGGCCGCCGTTGCGTTCGGCAGGAATGGGGCGAACAGGACCGACAGCGTCCGAATGGTCTGCAGGCATACGTTCATCGTATGGGCCGCATCGGAGGGGTCGTCCTTGATAGCCTTCCAGGGGGCTTTGTCGTTGAAATACTTGTTGGCTGCACGAGCCACGTTCATGGCCTCGGTGGCAGCATCGCGGAACCGAAAGGCATCCAGGTTCTTGCCCACCAACTCGATGCCCTGCTGTACGGCTGCACGTAGGGCCTGCTCCTGTTCATCGGCACCTACATGGCCATCTTCGTTGGGAACGGATCCACCGAAGTTCTTCTGGGTGAACTGCACTACGCGGTTGACGTAGTTGCCCAGAATGGCCGCCAGTTCGTTGTTGGTGCGG
>JANJTN010000151.1 GCA_024711065.1 bacterium | reverse complement strand
AAGATCACCGAAGCCGTGATCACCGTTCCGGCCTACTTTAACGACGCTCAGCGTCAGGCAACGAAGGACGCCGGCGAGATCGCCGGTCTCACGGTGAAGCGCATCATCAACGAGCCCACCGCAGCTGCTCTGGCCTATGGACTGGACAAGAAGGGGGCCAATCAGACCGTAGCCGTCTATGACCTTGGCGGCGGCACGTTCGATATCTCGGTGCTGGAGATCGGCGACGGCGTGTTCGAAGTGAAATCCACCAACGGCGATACGCACCTCGGCGGCGATAACTTCGACCACCGCCTGATCGAGTTCCTGGCCGACGAGTTCCAGAAGCAGGAAGGCATCGACCTCCGCAAGGACCCGATGGCCCTGCAACGCCTGCGCGAAGCCGCCGAAAAGGCCAAGATCGAACTCTCCGGTGCCCTGCAGACCGATGTGAACCTGCCGTTCATCACCGCTACGCAGGAAGGTCCGAAGCACCTGAACGTGAACATCACCCGCGCCAAGTTCGAGGCACTCTGCAAGGACCTCTTCGACCGCTCGCTCAAGCCGGTGGAAGCCGCATTGCGCGACGCCAACATGACGCCGTCGCAGATCGACGAAGTGATCCTGGTAGGGGGCTCTACACGCATCCCCAAGATCCAGGAACTGGTGAAGAACTTCTTCGGTAAGGATCCGTCCAAGGGCGTGAACCCCGATGAAGTGGTGGCCATCGGTGCTGCCATCCAGGGCGGCGTCCTCGCCGGCGATGTGAAGGATGTGCTGCTGCTGGACGTTACGCCGCTGTCGCTCGGTATCGAGACCATGGGCGGCGTGATGACACCGATGATCTCGGCCAACACCACGATCCCGCACAAGAAAACGGAGACGTTCTCCACGGCAGCCGACAATCAGCCAAGCGTGGAGATCCACATCCTGCAAGGCGAACGTCCGATGGCCAACGACAACAAGACGCTGGGCAAGTTCCACCTGGACGGCATTCCGCCGGCACCGCGGGGCATCCCGCAGATCGAGGTCACCTTCGACATCGATGCCAACGGTATCCTCAGCGTAACGGCCAAGGACAAAGCCTCCGGTAAGGAACAGAACATTCGCATCACCGGTTCGAGCGGTCTGGACAAGAACGAAGTGGAGCGCATGAAGCGCGACGCTCAGGATCATGCCGCCGAAGACAAGAAGCGCAAGGAAGAGATCGAGCTGAACAACCAGGCCGACAACCTGGTGTACAGCACCGAAAAGCAGCTCAAGGAGTTCGACGACAAGCTCGACGCCGACACCAAGGAGCGCATCACCAAGGCCAAGGAACGTCTTGCCGACGCCGTGAAGAACAATCCGTCCGACATCCGTGCCGCCATGGACGCTCTGAATCAGCTGTGGAGCGAAGCCTCCACCAAGATGTACGAGCAAGCCAGCGCTGCACAACCGGGCGCCTCCGAACCGTCCGCCGACGGCGAGCCGGCCACCGACAACGTCGAGGACGCCGACTTCACGGTCGTCGATGATGAAAAGTCGTAAATGCACTCATGCACTCATGCACTAATGCACTAATGAGCAAATGCACTAATGAGCAAATGCACTAATGAGCAAATGCACTAATGGGCAAATGCACTAATGAGCAAATGCGTTAATGGGCTTATGCAATAGTGTGTGGCTGGAGTTGAAGTTCTCCCATCGCAACACGGGTCACTTTCCTCGGAAAGTGGCCCGTGCTTGCATTATGGACTGACGAAAGTCATCGCATGGCATACAGAAGACCGCTAGGTTTCGATGCTTCCAACATCAGCAGAGGTTCCCATGCGGTTCGACCCTGCCATGGAGATCCAGGACGACCTGGTCTTTGGTGAGTACGGAGACGTCAATCCCTCCATCACCGACTCGTCCACCTATACCTTTCTGAGCGCCCGGACCATGGAGGAGCTCTTCGATCATCCGATCGAAGGCTGCTACCTCTACTCGCGGCACATCAATCCCACCGATGCCTACCTGGCCCGTGCGCTGGCCCGTATGGAGGGCGCCGAGGCCGCCCAGGTGATGTCCAGCGGGATGGCCGCGATCAGTACCACGCTGCTACAACTGTGTTCTGCCGGCGACCACATCGTTGCCGAACACTCGATCTACGGCGGCACCTATGCCCTACTGAAGAATGTCCTGCCCCGGTTCGGGATCGACGTGACCTTTGTGGACATGGCCGATCTGGACGCCGTGCGTGCGGCAGTGCGACCCAACACCAAGGTGATCTTCTGCGAAGGCCTCAGCAATCCGCTCCTCACGGTCGCCGATCTACCCTCGCTTGGACATCTGGCCGAGACCATCGGCGCGCAGTTAGTGGTAGACAACACGTTCAGTCCGATGATCCTGAGCCCCCTTCGCCTCGGTGCTCACGTGGTGATCCACAGTCTGACCAAGTTCATCAACGGCACCAGCGATTGCGTGGCCGGCTGCGTGGTAGGCGATCGATCCTTCATCAGCGCGATGAACGACGTGAACTCGGGCACCAGTATGCTCCTGGGTCCCACGCTGGACCCGTTGCGGGCTGCCAGCATCCTGAAGAACCTGCATACCCTGCACCTTCGCCTCAAGAAGCACGGAGAGAACGCCCTGATGCTGGCGCGGCGTCTACACGAACTGGGCGTACGTGTACACTATCCCGGCCTGCCGCAGCATCCACAGCACGAGCTGTTAAATGCCATGCGCAATCCGGACTTCGGTTATGGAGGGATCGTGACGGTGGACGTTGGTACGAAGGTGATGGCCGAGCGCCTGATGATGCTGATGCAGGATCGTCGTGTGGGGTACCTGGCCGTGAGCCTTGGCTACTTCAAGACCCTGTTCAGCGCACCCGGCCACAGCACGTCCAGCGAGATTCCCGAAGACGAACGCGCTGTGCTCGGAGTAAGCGATGGACTGGTACGGATCTCCGTAGGTCTGGATCATGAGATGAGCCGATCCGTGAGGATCATCGAAGAGTGCCTGTTGGATCTGGGGCTGCTCAACGTGCGATATCTGCCCGTAGCAGCGTAGGTTGCGGGATGGCTGAGCCCATCTCCCTGCTCGACAAGTTCGCACGGTTCACCGATCAGTGGTCTCCCAAGGTGATCGCCGAGATGAACGACGTCCAGTTCAAACTGGCCCGCCTGGAAGGCCCGTTCGTCTGGCACCAGCACGACCACACCGACGAAGCGTTCTTCGTCGTGAAGGGCGTGTTGCGCATTCTGCTTCGCGACGGCGAGGTCGCCATTCCTGAGGGCTCCCTGTATGTGGTCCCGAAGGGTGTGGAACACTGTCCCGTAGCCGACAGCGAGTGCCTGGTGATGATCATCGAGCCCCGCGGTGTGGTGAATACCGGTGATGCAGGGGGCTCGTTGACCGCACCCAATGACATCTGGATCTGACCATGCCCGTGATCGACCTGCACCCCGACCTGCGTGCCGAACTGCAAGCTCACTTGCGCAGCTATCTGAATGATGCGCTGGAGCCCGATGACGAGATCGGCGACCTCAAGGCGTCTCTCATTCTGGACTTCATTCTCGACCAGATCGGACCGGGTATCTACAACCAGGCCTTGAACGATCTTCAGCAGCACGTGATGGTGCGCCTGTCCGACGCTGTCGACGCGCTCTACAAGGCTCCTCCCAAATGATCACCACCGACCGCTTGATCCTGCGTCAGTGGGTGGACGCCGATCGCGACGCTTGGGCAGCACTCAATGCCGACCCCACGGTGATGGAATTCTTCCCCGCTCCGCTCGATCGCGAACAGAGCGATGCGGCGTTCGCTACACTCCGGCAACGGATCGCCGATCACGGCTTCGGTTTCTGGGCCGCTGAACTCCGCACCACCGGCGCATTCGTTGGCATGATCGGCCTGGCGGATCGTCCGGAAGGCCTTCCCATCTCGCCCTGTATCGAAGTGGGCTGGCGCATTCATCAGGCTTTCTGGGGAAAGGGGCTAGCCACGGAGGGCGCTCGCGCCTCGCTGGACTACGCCTTCGGCGTCCTTGGCCGAAACGAGGTCGTAGCCTTTACGGCCACCACCAACGTTCGCTCTTACCGCGTGATGGAACGCCTGCATATGCGCCGAATGGCACAAACCTTTGAACACCCTGGAGTGCCAGAAGGACACGTCCTGCGCGAACACGTGCTGTACAAACAGACACGCCAGGAATGGTTGGCTTACCAGCGCGCTGCAGTCACTGGGTACTCGATCCCGTTCGGCCATCTACCCCTGGGAAGGTATGGCGATGGACCCGAGATGTCTGACCGGCTCCTCGCCTTGATCCGCAGCGGACCCAAACGCGCCACCACCGGCCTGTTGTGGGAGTACGAAGCTCTCAACGAAGCCCTTCCGATGGTTGGTTCGCTGGAGTTGGTGACTGATGTTGACGATCATCCACAGCTTGTGACCCGCACGGTAGACGTCAAGGTGATGCCCTTCAACCAGGTCACGGCAGACTTCGCAGCAAAGGAAGGCGAGGGCGATCGTTCGCTGGAATACTGGCAACGCGTCCACTGGGACTTCTTCTCACGCGTCTGCGAACAATTGGGGCGCACTTCCTCCGAGGACATGCCGGTCGTCTGCACGGAGTTCGATGTGGTTCATGTGTTCTGACTGACGGTTGCAGTGTACAAACGCATGAACCACACGTGTTTAATACAAGTTATCCCGTTGCTGTTAAAAGGGCTTACAGCTGAAATGGCTTTCAAAGATCAGCGTTCGTAGCCCAGACACAACAAGCCCCGTACCTGTTCCTCTTGAGCACGGGCTTTCAAAGATCAGCGTTCGTAGCCCAGACACAACCGCTAATGCAGTCGGTGGGTCGTTCCTCATGAGTGGCAGCACCGCTACTGCTGGTTTGATCAATGACCTCTCCCCGAAGCCTCTGGCATCTGCCTTCTCGATTAATGTAGCCACTGCTGGCGCCGGCTACCGGCTCGTACCGCCTGCAGCTGCGGCAATGTGCCGCCGTGGTGTTCTCCACGACAATTGTGTTCGGTAGCCACTGCCGGACGCCCCTGATCGGACCGTGCAAAGAGTTCGGTTCTCGCGCGAGGCGACCAGAAGTGCTGATAGCACGAACTGGCAAGGGTTCGGCTGGTAAGGGGCTCTTAGGATTTAGGAGAGTGTAATGCCACAAAACACCCAATAATACCATGTCTGAATATGAAAGTTTTTGGGATAAAGTGTCGATTTAGCATCCCGTACTTTGGCCATGTAGATGTTTGACGGCAGTTGGCAACCTGGCCGATAAGCCTGGTGAACACAGTTAAGGTTTTGCTAAGGTGCCACTGAGCTCCTATGTCCGTATGTATGA
>JANJTN010000177.1 GCA_024711065.1 bacterium | reverse complement strand
AATGGGGAATGGGGAATGGGGGGAATGGGGAATGGGGAATGGGGAATGGGGAATGGTTAGTACTTTCAGGCCGCTGTTGGAGTTTTCGTGGAGATGTTCGTGGGTCGGCACATTGTTGGGATGGTGCTCTTGTTCCTTACGGCGGGTGGCGGGGTTGATGCTGTGGCTCAACAGGCCCGGCTGAAGTGGCAGTGGCACAAGATTCTGTCGATGGAGGGAGGCGCGGGTAGCGTAGCCGCTACATCTCAGAGCGACTCAGCCACGATCGCTATGTGTGGTGAGCCGGGCGCGATCCGCAGTACGGATCACGGGCGTACGTGGACAGCGCGGTTCTCGCCGCAGCAGAGTGTGTTTCTGAGAGATTATTACACCGTTCAGCACTGTCAGGGGGCATCGTTCCTTGCCAGTGGTGCCGGTGCGAACCCCAATCCCGGCCGGGCCTTTTTTTCGCGCGACCATGGCGCAACATGGACGATGTACGCCGATACTATGCCGATCCATGGTGGCACGAGTGAGCAGTGGACCAACTTCCCCGGCGATGGCTACGCAAGGCTAGGGTCGGCCTTCACCACGGACACGATGCATACCTGGTACCGAGCTCGCTTCGAGGATGGCTCTGGCGCCGTCAGCGACGAACGCGTTTGGTATCTCGGCAATGGCCAGTTTGTCTTCAGGTATCGGCATACTAGAACGTGGTTCCAGATCGACCATGCACGGCAGGTATGGGTGCCTGCCGCGATACCGGATTCGGCCATAGCCGTGTTCAGGCTTGGAGAGCAAAAGATCGTCTGCATCATCCCCGGACAAGGCACAACCAGGTACCAGACCGCCAATGCGCTGGGCAGCCCCTTTCACGATACCGTGATCGTATCCGACAACGGAGTGCGACTCGACACCCTGTACGTATCGAATGCCATCGAGGTCGATGGTGGGTTCATCGCCTTGATGCCAGTCTTACGGAATGATCTCTTGATCGTGTTGAACGATCAGACATGTCGCGTGTATGACGTTCGTGACGTTGGGATGGCCTACACGCGTTGGGGCAACCCGCACTGCTCACGTGACCAGCGATTCCTGACCACGGTCCAAGGTGATCTAGGCCGTACGCGGGACGTTGCACTGTTCGACCCTGCCACGGGATCCATTCGGGTCTACGATGCCCCCTTCAGCAGGCTCGATGCACTGAATTTTGATGAGCTCTTTGTGAATGAAGCGCTCGACATCGATCGCAAAGACCAGCTCGTCAAGATCCTGGACCTCGCAACCGGCCTGATCCGCCTCGGCGGTACGGTCACGGATCCGTACGAGCGGTTCCGACCCGTGATGATCGACAAGACGGTGCAGACCGACTCCGGACTCGTCTTCGTGTCCGAACAGAATCACGTCTTGCATATCAAGGACGACAGCACGCACACGTTCATCGGCATGAGAGTTGCCGGCATTCCACGAACCTTCCCTCTGGATCCATTGCTTTCGTTGAAACTCGGCAACGCCGATCTCTGGTCCGATGACTCGGTTGTGATGGCTGGTGGAAGGGGGCTTGTCAGGATCCACTTCGACGCCAGCCAAGAGGTACTGCACGCCGATACGGCCTCCTTCTGGGCACGGCTGCACGACGGCCGCGAGCTCACCGGCTATCATCATCTCCTGTCGCGCACGAGCGCGAACTCTGCATTCGATACCCTGGCAGCACCGGGATCGTCTGCGTCTTCGGCATCTGCGCCAACGATCGGCGCCGTTGTCGAAGCCAACGATGGCGCGTGGCTGGCCGCGATGCGTGGCTTCGTGAACTCCACGAATCAGACTCCCACCGACACCGTGCATGGCGGCATTTGGCGCAGCACCGACAAAGGTGGAACCTGGACGCGCATGGAACTACCCTTTGGCGGTCAGATGGTCCTTGCCCTGGAGAAGCGCGATTCTGATGGTTCGCTGTGGGCCACGGTGCGGGAGGTGGATAGAGTAGTCGTTACGCAAGAAGACTCACAAGGTCAGGATAGCGTTGCCGCGGTTGAAGGACGGATGGGAGAGATCGCCCTGCTCAGGAGCACCGATCACGGTAACACGTGGACACGCGTCCACGACCAGCGCTACAACGGCCGCTGGCAGTCTACAGTCAGCAATGCCGCCTTCCTTGGCAAGAGCACCATTGCATGGGCTACGCAGGACCGAGTATGGTGGTCCGACGATGATGGTGCTACCTGGCGCATCGTCGACGGCATTGAGGGTCTCGAGACCCTGGTGAACCACATCGTGTTCGATACCAACAACGACCTCTACGTGTCCTCGAGCGAGGGCATCTACGTTGTACCCTACACCACCGTAGGTGTCCACGAACCTCTGTCGGACAGCCAGAAGGCGTTCTCGATAAGCGCGTACCCGAATCCAGCGAGCAATGCGTTCACGGTGCGTCTGCATCATATCGAGTACCTTCGAGGTGGACTGGATCGCTGTGCGATCGTTGATGTGCTGGGGCGCCAGATCCACGATTTGCTTCCGTTCATCAACGGCTTGAACGCAACCAACACCGTCGACATTCCCATCGACCTAGGTTCGGCACCACCGGGCCTGTATCTGCTCGTCGCGACGGGTTCATCTATTTCGATCTCTCATCCACTGATGCTCTTGCATCCGTGACCGGATCCCTTGCTGTTGCCGATTGGATTTCAGAAGTTGTCAGCTCTTCTCATTCGCTCACATCTTCTCCGAGGCGCCCATGACGTCCCGACTCCAAGTCAGCCTGCTGTTTCTAGCCGTTGTGGCTCTTATGCTGGTACCCATGGCCTGTGAAAATGCCGCAACGCCGAGTGGACAGGATCTAGGGCAGATCAAGGGAACCGTGGTGGATGCCGGAGGGGTGCCCGTGTCCGGAGCCACGGTCACCACCACACCAGCCACCCGCGAAGTGCTCACCGATGCTGAAGGGGGCTTCCTGATCCCGCTGGTGCCGGTGGGCGACTATGCGATCTCGGCCGCCCGAGCCGAGCAGCGAGGGCGTGTAACGGCATCCGTTGCTACACGGCAGAACACCCTGGTCACGATCCGCCTCCAGCCCGGTGATGACGCCGGCGACGATGGTGGTGACGATGGCGGTGGTGGCGACGATGGTGGTGGCGACGGCGGCGGCGATGACGGTGGCGGCGACAACGACTCCACCGACCGACCGGATCTACCATTGGGGATCAAGGTGTACCTGCCCCTTGATGGCCAGGCAAATGACCTTGTGGGTACACTCCCGATGGGCCGCATCGAAGGTGCACAGCGGACCACCAACCGTATGGGCATGCCCGGTATGGCCATGCAATTCGGCGGCAACGGAGAGATGATCGAAATGCCTGTGCCTCCGAACGTGAACCTGCTGGACCTGCCGATGACGTGGAGTTTCTGGCTGCGTCCGGCACAGGATCGGTCAATGACGATGCAGGCACCACTGGGTCTGATCCAGCCCCCTTCCGTTGATGGATTCGTCTGCATGTTCCAGGAGCAACCGCAGCGGCAACAACCGATGCTGATGGCCAACTATGCAGCCATGCAGGGCCAGGCCAAGGTCGGAGCTCCTGTCCTGCTGCCTCAGGATGGCGCATGGCACCACGTGGCCTTTGTGGTGGATCAGCAAGGGATCCGTTGCTACATCGATGGAATGATGACCAGCGGTGGACCGTGGCAGGGACGTCCCACAGTAGCTCGCGTGCCGCACCCTCTGCGACTCGGCTTCATCCCGACACCTCGTCAGCAACCCGGCAGCCCGAATGCGGTGAAACCCTATGCCGGTGCGATCGACGACGTAATGATCTTCGGCCGGGCCCTTGGCGTTCAGGAGATCCGGCTGCTCGCCGGCTTCTGATCAATAGGCCCGTGCGAACAGGACGCGGCGCTTAGACGGCTTGCCGGTCAGGATACACGCACCGTCTTCTTCCACGGCATCCAGCGGGATGCAGCGGATGGTGGCCTTGGTCTGTTCCTTGATGGCTGTTTCGGTCTCCGACGTTCCGTCCCAATGCGCCGAAATGAATCCGCGCTTGGTCTCGAGCACGTGTACGAACTCGTCCCACGTGTCCACGGACGTGGTGTGCTCGTTTCGGAACGCCAGCGCTCGGTTGAACATGTTCTGCTGGATCTCGTCCAGTAACCCGGCGATGTGCTGTGCGATCCCGTCAATGGCAACGCTCGATTTCTCCTTGGTGTCGCGACGGGCTACTTCGATGGTGCCGTTCTCCAGGTCGCGTTTGCCCAATCCGAGCCGTACGGGAATGCCCAGCTTTTCGTACTCGGCGAACTTGTAGCCTGGACGGTTCTGATCGTCCGTATCGATCTTGACGCGGATACCGAGCCCCTTGAGATCAGAAGCGATCTTCTGGGCTATATCTTCGAGTTCGGGAAGGGGCTTGGGAATCGGCACGATCACCACTTGCGTGGGTGCCAGGCGCGGCGGCAGCACCAGACCTTCGTCGTCCGAGTGGGCCATCACCAGAGCACCCATCAGACGCGTAGATACGCCCCAGCTGGTTGCCCAGACGTATTCCAGGGTGTTGTCCTTGGTGCTGAACTGCACATCGAACGCCTTGGCAAAGTTCTGTCCGAGAAAGTGGCTCGTACCGGCCTGCAGGGCCCAGCCATCCTGCATCAGCGCTTCGATGCAGTACGTGTCTACTGCTCCGGCAAAGCGCTCGTTCTCGGTCTTCACGCCCTTGATCACTGGAAGTGCCATCCAGTTCTCGGCAAAGTCGGCATACACATCCAGCATGGTGCGGGCCTCCTGCTCGGCCTCTTCCTTGCTGGCATGGGCGGTATGGCCCTCCTGCCAGAGGAACTCAGCCGTACGCAGGAAGAGGCGCGTGCGCATCTCCCAGCGCACCACGTTGGCCCACTGGTTGATCAGCAGCGGCAGATCGCGGTAGCTCTGGATCCAGTCCCGATACGTGTTCCAGATGATGGTTTCCGACGTGGGACGCACGATCAGTTCTTCTTCCAGCTTGGCGTCAGGATCCACGATCACGCCCGACCCGTCTTCGGCATTCTTCAGACGGTAGTGCGTGACCACGGCACACTCTTTGGCAAAGCCTTCGATGTGGGCGGCTTCCTTGCTCAGAAAGCTCTTCGGAATGAAGAGCGGGAAATAGGCGTTCACGTGGCCGGTGTCCTTGAACATCCGGTCCAGCGCATCACGCATGTTCTCCCAGATGCCAAAGCCGTACGGCTTGATCACCATACAGCCCTTTACGGCTGAATAGTCGGCCAGACCGGCCTTGCGGACCAGGTCGATGTACCATTGGGAATAGTCGTCGCTGCGGGGGGTGATCTCTTTGCTCATAGCGCAAATCTAATGCACTCATGCACTGATGCACTCATGGGTAAATGCACTCATGCACTGATGCACTCATGGGTAAATGCACTCATGCACTGGTGCACTCATGGGTAAATGCACTCATGCACTGATGCACTCATGGTCCAATGGGCTCATTCGCTAATGAGGACCTGCGTAGGATGCTTTGCCCTGATGTCACATTTAGAGGCTCTAGGGGCACAGGAAGAGCATGGGACACCCTGCATTGGAGACCAAGCCGAATCCGCTCTACACCAAGGCGATGTTGCTGAGGGGGTACGTGCGCCCGGTCGAATTTGAGTTAAAGGAACTACGATTGTATGACCTGGCCGATCAGCTCGGACGTAGTGCACGCAGCGTAGCCAACAACGTTAACGAGGCGCAGTCGGCTTCCAGCCGAAGGGACTTTGTGAATAAACTCCGGATCGCCAGTAAGGAGCTCAATGAGACGAGTGGCATGATAGCCATCGAGGCTACTTCTTCTCCACTCTTGCGCCGATTCTCCCCCTTGCTGCTCGACCTTTGTACTGACCTTGCCAAGCTGCTGGGAAAGTCCATCGCTTCCACGATCCGCAATGGCAAGGAACAACGCGACGACCCAACATGAACTGGGCAGTACTCCAAACCCATTGGCTCATTAATGCATTAGTGCATCAGTGCATGAGTGCATCAGTGCATGAGTGCATGAGTGCATCAATGCATTAGCGCATTAGTGCATCAGTGCATTAGTGCATGAGTGCATCAGTGCATCAGTGCATGAGTGCATGAGTGCATTACTGCACTCCCTGGAACAACATCACCCGCTGTCCTTCCGGACTGGTCAGAACGGCGCTGCCGGCGCTGCCCTCAGGGGTGAGTTCTTCGCTGCTGAGCTCGATGCCGGCGGCGCGGATGTTCTCCAGACGCTGGGCCATGTTCTCGGCAAAGTAGGTGAGTGAGAGGGTCGGGATGTCGCGGTTCTCGTGCAAGCCCAACGTGATGATCCCGTCGGTGACCAGGGCGAACGGGTAGGGTTCGCGGCCTTCGCGTTTGACGGTGAATTCCATCATTTCCCAAAAGGTGCGTTCGCGCTTGAGGAAGCCGGTACCAATGGACATCTCCGTGAGTTTTCCGCAGAGGCGGTTGCTGTCTCCACTCACGGGCATCAGCGGCTCGTCGGACCGCGGGCGCACGGCAAGGTGGACGCCGTTCGGTGAGACCAGGCGGACCTCGCCATAGGTGGGTCCCTTCACGTCGTGCGTGGTACTCACGCCCAGCGCGTCCAGCGTGTCCTTCACCTGTTTGATGTTCGGGGCAGAGTACATTACGATCGGACTGGGCAGCGATTCCTTGGTGAGCGTGATCATCACCTGACCGTCGCTAAGCGTTACAGCGCTGTCGATCCTGCCAGGAGCACCGGTGGGAAGGAAGCCCAGGCGAGACCACCAGGTGAGCGAAGACAGAACGTCCTTGCTGGAGATCACGTTGCGGGTCGGCGCGCCAAGGATGGAGTTACCCACGGTAGCAGGCGTC
>JANJTN010000124.1 GCA_024711065.1 bacterium | reverse complement strand
ACCGATGGGCAAGACCTGCGGGTTGGTACCACTGACCCCGGTGCTGTTGGTGCCGGCAACGGAGACCTGATCCTGCTGACCAACGATACCGAACGGGCCCGCATTCTTGGCTCCGACGGGAGCATGGGCATCGGCACAGCGCCGAACACGTTCTATCGCCTCTACGTGGCAGGCGAGTCTGGCGAGATCTCGGGCTACTTTGAAACCGATGCCTCAGGGATCCCCTCTCTGGCTGTAGTGAATACCAATGCCTCTGGTATCGGTATCGGCGTGATCGCGGAAGACATCGGTATTCAGGTGGGACCTTCGTTCGCTACCAGCCCCCTGGTTGGCGCTACGATCAATGCCCAGGCCGTTGGCCTGCTGATCAACGATGGCGGTGCAGCACCGGCCGCCGTTGGTGTGTCCGTGGAAGGGTCACCAACTGCGATCTTTGTTGACGACGGCAATATTGGTCTGGACGTCGACAACATGTCCACGGCCATCCGGATCCGCGAATCGTCACGGGGCCTGGATATCCAGTCCGGAGACAACCTGATCAATGGCGATGTCCGCATTGATGACGATGGCTCCTACTCGGGCTCCGACAACGTCACCCTGGTTCGTATTACCGGTGGCAGCGGCCAAGGCACTAACAACATGTTCGTGGTGGAGAACGATGCAGGATCGAACATTATTTCGGTCGACGAGTCGCCAGCGGGCATTGGCCGTCTGATCATTGGCCAGAACAGTGGCACGCCGATCGACGCCCGTATCCACCTGCGTAACGGGGCATCTGGGGGTACGGCTCGGATCCAGGTCCAGAACAGCCTTGCCACAGGTCGCACCTACAACATTCCTACGATCGAAGCCGCTGGTGAGTTTGTGGTTGCCGACGGCCAGGGTAACACCGGCGATCTGCTCATCAGTCAGGGAACGGGCAACCGCGCCGTGTGGTCCGGTACAGCCGTTGCCGAACAAGGCGTGTCTTACGGTCTCGAAACCGAGTATGCCTTCCGCCTCGGCTCCACCACCAATACTGGTGTACCGCTCGAAGTGAATCGCTTTGTGAACCTTGCCAACTTCGACCTGACCTTCACCACCAATGGCGGTGCCAGTAATCTGCTGGTGCTCGATGGCGACGCCGCCAATGGATCGGTGGACATCACGGCCTATGGTACGGGCATCAACACCATTACCGGCAACACGCAGATCAACGAACTCGCAATTGCATCACCGTCCGGCGACCTCTCGGATGCCGGCGGTGCTGTGACCGTTGCCGACGACCTGAACGTTACCGGTAGCTCCACACTCGGTGATGCCGACGCAGACGTGAATGCGATCCGTGGCGTTACCACCATCAATACGGCGGGCACCGCCAACACCACCATCGGTAATGCCACCGGAACCGTACAGGTGATCTCACCTGGTCTGAATGTGGCAACCAACGGTACCCTCAGCGATGCAGGGGGCGAAGTAGAGGTCGACGACAATCTGCACCTTCTGGCTAGCGGTGGCACTGCCCGCCGTCTGCGTTTCCAGGACCTGGATGCCACGCATTCCACCACCTTCCGAGCTGGTAACCAGGCTGCAGACATCGACTACATCCTGCCGCTGACCACCACTGTTACCACGGCTGCGGAAGAAGGCATTCTGCAACTGGACGTGGCAACCGGTCAGCTGTCCTGGCTCGATATCTCCAACCTGGTCGACGCCGATCAGGGCCTGATTTATAACGAAACCGGAACCGACTTTGAAGTCCGCCTCGGTGCGCTCGCCGACGGTTCCAACCCGATCACCGGTAATCGCTTCATTCGGCTGACAGGGGGCTCGCTCACGATCAACGACGGTACGCGTACGTTGTTCAATGTTGCCAGTGGAGACGTGAACATCAACAGTGCCGGTGCCGGAACGACGGATATCGGTTCGGCCGCTGCCGGTGCCATCACGGCCCAGTCGGCTACCACCATCGGGCTGACCGCCGGTACGACGGCATCGATCGCGTCGGCAACGACTAATGTGAACACTTCCTCGGGCAATGTGAACATTGGCAATGCTGCGGGCACGAACACGGTGGTCGGATCCACGAATGTAGACGGAGCAACTACCATCAATGACGGTGCGAATGCCTTTACTACAGGCATCGGCACTACCGGCAATACCGGCGCTGTAACGATCGGCAACACGGCCAACACCGTGTCCATCGCTGGCGGCACCAATACGGTGACCGGTACAACCAATATCAATACCACGGGCAACGCTGCAACCACCATCGGTTCGCTCACCAATACGGGTGGGGTTGCCATTCGCGGCAACGCTGCCACGTCCGTAGAGATCGACGTGGCCAACGTGGCGAATAACCTGGTGCTGAACAACATCAACACCACGACCACGCCAGAGAACATCCTGTCTATCAACGCTTCCAATCAGGTGCGGCGGACATCATTCTCCAACCTGGCAGACGAGGGTCTCCAGTGGGATGCCGTTTCCGGCGATTTCAAGCTGGGCGCTACACCCGATGGCACCAATCCGATCCTGTCGAGCCGCTTTGTGCGAGTAGGCGCGGCCGGCACACTCACGTTCAACAATGGATCGATCACGATGCTGTCCTTGCCGAACAGCGGCGCGGTGGCGATGAATGGCGTAACCCTTTCTCTGAATACCACCGGAACGGGCACTACGGCTATCGGCAACGGAACAGGCACCTTCCAGCTCACATCGAATGCATTGAACATCGCTACCAACGGTGATATCAGCGATGCGGCGTCAGCCGTTACCATCGCCGACGACCTGCTGGTGACCGGAAACACCACACTTGGTGATGCCGGTGGCGAAACGGTCACCATCAACACAGCTGGTACATCAGATCTAGTGCTTACGGAGACCACCATTTCCCGAGCAGCAGCAGACATTGCCGTCAACCCCGGCTCGGCCAATCGCGTGACTACCGACGGCGGTCTGCTGGTATCACAGTCTACCCAACTGGGCGATGGCTCTCTTGGCGATGCCGTTGCCGTAGAGCTCGGTGCAGGAAGCTTCGTGACCATCGACAGTGACAATGGCGGCGCCGGAGCCGACCTTCAGCTCGATCAGTCCACCATTCAGCGCATTGGCGACATCGCCATCAATCCAGGTGCTGCCAACAACATTACCAGCAACGGCGGGATCGATATTGCCGGTGGTGCAACCATCGATGGTCTTGTGACGCTGGGCGACGCCGCTGGCGATGTGGTCACGTTCAATGCCGGCATCGTGAACCTGGCCAATCTCCCGGCCTATACGGTAGGCGCTACAAACACGTTCCTGATGCGTTCGGTAGGCAACCAGATGCAGACCTACACGGTTACCGGAACGGTCTCCACCGGATCGGGTACAGCTGGTCGGATGACGCGGTGGACGGGTGCCAATGCCCTTGGTGACGCATCACTGGACGACAACGGCACTGGCACGTTGTCCAGAGCCGGCGACATTGCGTTGAACCCCGGTACCGGTAACGACGTGACCACCGACGGAAGCCTGGTGATCGGCGAAAACCTGACGGTAACCGGCACCACTGTTACCATGGCCAACCTGCCGAACACGGGTGCCATTGCGGATGAACTGGTAACCACGGATGGTACCGTGCTTCGCACCGCCACCGTTGCTACCATGCTTGGCGGCACGCCATGGCTGCTGGGTGGCAATACCGCCGGTGCTGCAGCAACATTGGGAACGGACGACGATTTCTCGCTCAGCTTCGAGACCAACGGTACGGCTCGCATGACGATCGCCGATAACACCGGCACAGGCGATGTGAACATCCTCACGGACCTGGACGTAGACCTGACGCTGAACGTAGACGGTGCGGCCACGCTGAATGGAGATGTAACGCTGGGTAATGCGGCTACGGATGCTATCCAGGTTGACGGCGACCTGCAAGGCGCAGGTGCCAATAAATTCTCGGAACGTGTACAGATCGTGGCGGATGGGGTTGATGGCATCTACGACATCGCCAACACGCTAATCACTGCCAACTCAGTTGTGATCGTTACGTGCGAATCCAGTGCGACCTCAGGAACCGAGCCATTTGCAGCGATCTCAGGCCGAAATGCGGGCGTTGGGTTTCAGATTACTTTGGGCAATGGATTCAACCCGGTAGTTGGCGACGATTTCTACATTAACTATATCATCATCAACCCATGATCACCATGAAGAACAGCATTTTCGTGACGGCGGCCCTCCTGGTGGCAGGAGTGGTTGGTGCCCAGGCCGGCGGTGCGCCTCCGGCAGTAGAAGACTGCGCCAAGACCATGTGTCGTGATATGCGCACGTGTGGCGGATTCGGCGAGACCGTTGACCAGAAGAAGACGTCAGCCCCAACCTGGAAGCGATCCAACGTTTCCGCCAAGAAGTCGGAGTCCGCTCAAGGGATCGAGTTATCGTGCTATGGTTTTGCCTATGCCGATTACGTTGGTTGCACCGGCCTGGTCGTTTCGCCGGATCAGAAGCGAACCGACGGCACCGATGCCACGCCGGTGAAAGCCGCCGATACACCATCCGCCAAGTGACATTGAATCAGAAGGAACCAAGATGAGAACACTTCTCTGCGCCGTGATCCTGGTAGCCGGTTCAGCCGTTACGGTCTGGGCTCAGCCCGGACTGAACGATGACCGGCAGTGCGCACGCATTCTGTGCGACGAGATCCGCTCGTGTACCACGGATGTGCAAGAGCCGTTTGGCTCGAACCCCGAGATCGTTGACCAGGGCAAGCGCAAGGATCAAGGGCCGGTTGTCACACGGGCATCCAGGAAATCTGACCAGACTCAGGGATTCAGTGAAGGCTCGTGCCGCTTGCTGGCATACTGGGACTTCATCGGTTGTGGCGGACAGGTTGTCCGTACTCCGGTTGCGGTCCCATTGCGTAACACGGAAAAGTAGGCACTTGTGCCGGGCGTTCTTCTTAACACCCCTCTCGCCCTGGCGAGAGGGGTGTTCTCTTTTCCGTTTGCGCCTGCTCCAACGTCATCCTGCGAGCGAAGCGAGGAGGACCCCACGTGGGAGGCTACTCGCTACTCGTAACTCAACACGTGGGGTCCCGCTCCCTGTGGTCGCGGGATGACGTCGGCATCGACTGGTGTAAATTGAAGAATGAATTTCGGCATCGACGTCGGCGGTACCACCATCAAGTATGGTGTGGTTTCGGATACAGGCCAGATCCTGCACAAGGGCAGTGTGCCTACGCCGGCATCAGACGGACCTGACGCCGTGATGCGAGCGATCGCGCAGGCTGCCCATAACCTCGGCACCAGGCACCAGGTACCAGGCACCAGCATCGGCATCGCCTTCCCCAGCGTGGTCCACAACGGCATCACGTACAACTGCCCCAACATCCCGGGATTCCACGCATTCGATCTGAAAGGGGCTCTGGAGCACGCCATGCCCGGCACGCGTTTCGTGATCGAAAACGATGCCAATGCCGCTGCTCTTGCCGAAGCAAGGCTCGGGGCAGGGACGGAGCATCCCGACTTCCTGTACGTTACCCTGGGCACCGGCGTGGGTGGGGGAGTGATCCTGGACGGACAGATCTACCGCGGACCCCACGGTGATGCCGGAGAGATCGGGCACATCATCGTGAGCAGCGAGCAGCGAGTAGCGAGTAGCGAGCAGCCTTCGTACCGCCAAGGTGTACTTGAAGAGTTAGTCGGTGCACCTGCCATCCTTCGTCGCTACCACGAGCCACGAGTTCCGAGCAGCGAGCAGCGGGTAGCGAGCAGCGAGCCACCACACACCGTCTCAGAGATCAACACCCGAGCGATCAATGGCGAGCCCCTTGCCCAACAGATCCTGGAGGAAACCGGATACTGGCTGGGAATTGGTCTGTGCTCGGCACTAACTACGCTCGGGTTGCGTGTTGTGGTCGTCGGTGGCGGCGTGAGTCTGTCCGACATCATCCTGGACGGGGCGTTGCGGACCATCCGGGAGCGAGCCATCCCCAGTATTGCCGAGAACATCGACCTGAAACGTGCCCACTTCCTGAACGACACGGGAATCGTTGGGGCGAGTATGTTAACTTTGACGCTTCGTTGAACCCGTAGAAACGACCCATGCAGAACACCACGCGAACACTGCACTATGTGTTTGCCAGCCTGGCCTTTTTGGTGGCGCTGGTAACGTATATGATGACCGTCCAGCCCACAGTACCGTTTTGGGACTGTGGCGAGTTCACGGCCGCGGCTGTGCAGCAGCAAGTGCCGCACCCGCCGGGAGCGCCGCTGTTCCTGATGCTGGGGAAGGTCTTTCACCTGTTGCCATTCGGCGATCCGGGCTGGAGAGTGAACCTGCTCTCGGTCTTCAGCAGTGCGCTCACCGTGCTCCTGTTGTATCTGATCACCGAGCGGGTGATCAAGAACTTCTTCAAGGAAGACCTGAACGAGATCGGCAATGCGCTGCTGGTGTACGGTTCGGCGCTGATGGCAGCAGCCACCTATGCCTTTACCGATACCTTCTGGTTCAACGCCGTGGAGAGCGAGGTCTATGCCGCGTCGTCGCTCTTTGTGGCCCTGATCATCTGGATCATGATGATCTGGAACGATAAAGCCGATGAACCCGGCTCCGAGAAGTACTTGTTATTGATCGCCTATCTGATCGGCCTGTCGATCGGTGTGCACTTGTTGTCGATCCTGACCATCTTCTCGCTGGTCCTGCTGATCTATCTGCGCAAGTATCCGTTCTCGGTCAAAGGGCTGCTGTTGACGCTCGGGGTCGGGTTGCTCACGTTCTACGTGGTCTACAACCTGATCATCATGAAACTACCGGCCTTCCTGGCCGGACAGCTGCCGTTCTTCAAGAGCGATGCCGGCGAGTATCCGGTGACCGACAACATGCTGATGACGCTGCTGGCCATCGCCGTGATCGCCGCCGCCGGCTGGGCTGTGTGGTACGGACGCAAGACGCAGCACGGCGTGCTGGCGCTCACCACCAGCGCCTTCCTGCTGATCATCGTGGGCTACTCGTCCTACACGCACCTGCTGATCCGCGCCAACAGCAACCCGCCGATGAACGAGAACAAGCCCGACAGCTTCGAGAAGCTGGTCAGCTACCTCGGCCGGGAGCAGTACGGCGAAGCCCCCACGTGGCCGCGACGCTACCAAACCGACGACCGGTTCGTGAAGAACTACGTGCAGTATGGCAAGTGGACGCGTCCGCCGATGAAGATCGTGACCCGCAAGGACGGCATCCGCTATCAGCGTCCGGACTACTCGGCCTGGAAGGTGGACGCCGGTGCCGAGCTGGAGTACATGTGGGATTATCAGATCGACCACATGTACATCCGCTACTTCCTGTGGAACTTCATGGGTCGCACGAGCGACGTGCAGGACGCCCCCGCCTATAGTCCATTGACCAGCGCCAGTGTCGTGGAGCAGTGGAACCACAAGAACGGCTTCTCGGAACGCTGGCCAACGAACTTCTTCCTGATCCCGATCTTGTTGGGCATGGTGGGACTCTACATCCACTTTGCCAAAGACAAACGCATGGCGTGGGTGTACCTGGTACTGTTCCTCATGACCGGCGTACTCGCGGCCATTCAGCAGAACCAGCAGAACCCACAGCCACGCGAGCGCGACTACTTCTACGTGTCGTCCTTCATGGTCTGGGCCATGTGGGTGGGCATCGGCACCTTCGGCTTGCTGGAGCGCTTCCGCAAGCAAGTGCCCGTGATGGCAGGGGGCTTGTTGGCTGCCCTCGTGGTAGCCCCCTTCAACATGGCGTGGCAGGGATGGGGCGTGCATTCGCGCACGGGCAACTACCTGGCGTTCGACTATGCCTACAACATTCTGCAGAGTGTAGAGAAGGATGCCATTGTGTTCACCAATGGCGACAACGACACGTTCCCGGTGTGGTACCTGCAGGACGTTGCCGGCATTCGCCGCGACGTGCGCCTGGTGAACCTTTCGCTGGGCCAGACCACCTGGTACGTAGAGCAGCTCAAGAATCGCGAGCCGTTCGGCGCCAAGAAGCTTCCGCTGTCGTTCACGGACGAGTCGCTGCTGGTGCCCGAGACCGACCCCAAGGCCCTGACCTACGACTTTGGTCCGGCACAGGCCGTGTCCATCTTCGTGGATCCGGAGATCATGAAACAGTTCACCTCCGATCCGGTCGTACTGGCCAATCCGGTGATGACCTGGACGTATAAAGGCTCGCCGCGCGGCAAGGAACAGAATGGTGCCGAGAGTTACTTCTTTGGTGTGCAGCACAAACTGGTGAAAGACATTCTGGTGCAGACCAAGTTCGAGCGTCCGGTGTACTTCAGCACGTCGGTTGGCGACCCAAGCTGGGCCGACGAATACATCGGTCTGGACAACTACCTGCGTCTCGAAGGCATGTGCTTCCGCGTGTGCCCCACGCCACAGCGCTCCAGCATTGGCGAAGGCATCAATGCCGACATCATGGAACAGACCGTGATGCAGAGCCTGGACGACGACACGTACTACACCGAGCCGCACTACGGCCTGAAGTTCCGCAACCTGGATGGCAGCACGCCAACGTACTTCGACGACGTGCACCGCGGCTATATCCTGAACTACCGCAACATCTTCTTCAAGTACGCCACCTATCTGTTCTACGACAAGAACGACTCGGCACGCGCTGCCGAAGTGTTGGCTCGGATGAACGAAAAGCTGTCGCTGGACCGCTTCCCGGTGGGCATGGGCTTTGAGCTGCAAATGGCCCGCTTCTTTGAGATGTGTGGGGACATGGATCGTGCCAAGCCGATGGCCGAGCGGGCCTTGTCCAGCGCCCGCACGTTGATGGAGAAGCCGTCTCTGGTCAGCTTTGAACCGCAGATGACCGAGGCCATGCGTCCGGAACGCGTTGCCGCCGAAGCGTCGCTGCTGCTGGGTCAGTGGGACGACGCCAAGCGCTACTACCAGACCTTTGCGCAGGGCTCGACCAACGACCCGCTGCTGAACTTTACCATCGACGAGGTGGATATCATTCGTCTGGAGCGTGAAGGCAATCTGCAAGGGGCTCTGGACAGAGCCGTAGCGCTGCGCGCTACGTATCCGATGCAGTCGCAGGACCGCCGGATGCAGGAGACCGCCATTCAGTTGGAGAATCGGATCAACGGCATCCGCCGCAAGCTTGGCCTGGATCAGGAAGGTCCGATGACCTTCTCGCTGGGTCAGTAATGGACCTGGCTCTCGCACCGCTTACCATCACGATCGTGATCGCCACCATGGCGATCACGATCGTTGCGTTTCGGAACGAACGTCTCTACGAACGCTTCCTGATGAGTGTGGACGCCGTGCTGGGCAGAGGCGAGTGGTGGCGAATGCTCACGGCGGGCTTCCTGCACGCCGACTGGCCGCATCTGCTGGCCAACATGTTCTCGCTGTTTGCCTTTGGTGGATGGCTGGAGCATTCCATTCAGAGCTGGCGCTTAGGCCTGCTCTACGGCAATGGCATCCTGGTAGCGTCTTTTACCAGCGTCGTGCTGCACCGACATGCTGCCGACTACCGTGCCGTTGGTGCTTCGGGCGGCGTCTGTGCCGTGATCGGCGGTTCAGTGGTGATCTATCCCGACGTCGGCATCATGGTCTTTCCCTTACCGATCCCTATCCCGGGCTGGATCTTCGGCTCGCTGTTCGTGATCTACTCGGTGGTCGGCGCGCGCGAACAGTGGGATAACGTGGGTCACGCTGCGCATCTGGGCGGAACGCTCTTCGGCATCGGCCTCATGGTGGCCTTCTATCCACAGTTGGCAATGATGCACTGGATGTACATTCTGGCGATCCTTGCTTCAGGAGGGATAGCGTATTCGTACGTCCAACTCAAGACCCGCAGATGACTCCCGGAATGGTCCCGGTCAGATGACCAATTGGAAACGCAACCTGTTCGTCCTCTGGACCTCCCAGTTCATTGCCATGATCGGGATGACGGGCGTGATCCCGTTCCTGCCTCTGTATGTCCGAGAGCTAGGGGTATCGGCTGAACAAGCGCCGCTGTGGTCCGGATTGATCATCGCCGGTCCGTTCGTGACCGCGTCGCTGCTGACCCCACTGTGGGGAGCCATGGGCGACCGGTATGGACAGAAGCTGATGGTGATGCGCGCCGTGGCCGGCCTTGGCATCACGGTAGCTCTGATGGGTTTTGCATCAGATGTATGGACGCTGCTGCTGCTGCGGATGCTGCAAGGGGCTGCCAGTGGCTTCGTGGCCAGTAACAATGCCTTCGTGAGCGCTCAGACCCCTCAGGAGCATGCTGGCTATGCCCTTGGGACACTGCAAACTTCGATCAGCGCCGGTGGCATCATTGGTCCGCTGATCGGCGGCTCGATCTCGGATGCGTTCGGGTTCCGCTTCGTGTTCTTCTTCGTCGGCGTCTTGTGCCTATTGAGTCTGGCAACGGTGTGGTGGGGCGTGTCCGAAGAGCAACGACATACGTCGGGCCGCACAGGCCATGTGCTCAAGAACCTGGCCTTGGTACGGAGGGACAAGCCCCTTACCCGACTTCTCGTGATGTTGTTCATCGGTCAGACGGGCGTGGTACTCACGGGACCGATCTTTCCGTTCTACTTGGAGCAGCTGGGAGCGCCAACGGAGAACCTGGCCACGCTGGCTGGGGTGGTGGTAAGCCTGGTGGGCATCGGCACGATCGTGAGTTCGCCGTGGTGGGGCAAGCGGAGCGACCGTATCGGCTATGGTCGGGCGATGGGGCTTGCCACGCTGGTGGTGGCTTGCTGCATGATGGCTCAGGCTCTGGTGCCGTCCTACCACTGGATCTTTCCCCTGCGGGCCGTGATCGGCCTTGCTGTTGGCGCATTGCTGCCGCTGACGTATTCCGAGCTCACCCGCCGCTCGCCGTCGGGACGCAAAGGAGGCATCATGGGACTGGCCAGCAGTGCTACGCTGCTCGGCAATCTGACCGGTCCGCTGCTCTGTGCCGGGATCGCCAGCGTACTAGAACTGCGCTACATCTTTTTCGTGTCGGCATCGCTGATCCTGGTGGTGCACGTGCTGAGTCGGTGGTTCAGTCCAAACGACTCCCGGAATCATCTGTAACTCCTCGCCGCCCATCCGCCATGGACCGGTATGCGGATGCTCATCTTCCTGGTCCTGACGGCCCTTGCTGCTGTCCCTGCGCTGTCGATCCCGCAGCTGACGCTGTTCAGCGGCAATCGCTGCGTGAACTGCCACGTGAATCAGCAAGGCGCCGGCCTGCGCAACGAGCTGGGCTGGTATTCGATGAACGAAACATCCCTGATTCCGCCGTCATCGGTGGGGTTAGGGGGCTTTTACGAGAGTCTTCCGCAGAGCAATCTGGCCTTGGACGAGCGACTGAACCTGGGCTTCGACCTGCGCTTTCAAACAGCCCGGGGGATCGATACCGGCGCAACGCGTAAGGTCTTTCCCATGCAAGTGGCCGCCCATGCGGCGTATACGCCACTGGACGGGCTAACGCTGGAAGGCACCTACAATGCGGGGCCTACACGCTATGCCGGACAACGCTCTGGATCGTTCAGTGCGCTCGTTCAACCCGAGGTGATGTGGCCGCAACTCCGCGTGGGGTTCTTTCAACCGTCCATCGGAATCCGCTACGACGACCACTCGATGATGATCCGGCAGATCGCCGACAACACGGCCTATGCCAATCCGCTGATCGCTCCCAACTATGCCGAGTGGGGTGCCGAGCTCACGTGGTTCGGTGCGCAGTGGCTGACCATTGGCGTTGGCGCCTTCGGATCCTCCGGCCTGGCCGAAGTACAGCTGAACAACCGATCCATCGTGGCGAACAACCAGCCCCTTGCCCTAGCTCGCATCGTGATCAGCGATCACGCCGGGATCGCCTCGTGGTTGAATCTGTACGGCGGCGCCTCGTTCTTTGGCAATGCCGACACGCGCATGGTGAATGCCTTTGCCGGTCTTGGATGGGAGGACCGTGTGTCGCTGATGGCCGAAGTGATGCAGGGGGCTTTTCAGCAGGGCTCCACGCAGAACTGGAGCGTGGCCTTGAGCGCAATGGTCGTCCAGGGCCTGATGCTGGAAGCCCGCGTCGAAGAGGCACGGTACCGGTCGGAGGACCCCATCACCTACGAGAATCGTGTTCGGCAGCTGGTGTTCGGCGCGCAGATCTTCCTGCTGCCCTACATCGAACTGCGTCCGGACTACCGCATCATCGATACCGAACAATCGCCACGCATGGTGGACCAGTACGCCGCCAAGCGATGGAATGTGCAACTGCACTTCTTCTTCTGAAACCAACCCTTCTTCTTTCTCTCGGAGGTTCTATGAAACCAACAGCGATCCTGATGTCCCTGGGCATCGTTGTGATCCTCTCTGCTGTCACGTGGTGGACGCTTGACAGCATCGACTACGGCGCACCGGTGATCTATTCGCGCGAATCCAAAGCGATCACGGTCACCGAGGTCGATCCGATCTTCGGTACCGAGATCACCGCCACAGAGTACGTGCACGGTCCGTGGCTCGGTCTGCTCGACCTGGCCTTTCCCTTCGGAGCTCTTCCAATGGCCGCCTCCGGCATGGTGCTGATCTCGGCCAGTGGACTGTTGCGACGTCGGTCTCGTAAGCTGACGCGGCTGTCAGCGGCCACGTTGGCAGGACTTCTGGTACTGTCCGTTGGCGCTTCGGCTGCAACGCCGCTAAAGAACGTTACGCCCGGACGCCGCACGGTAACGCTGAACGATGCCGTCCGCAAGAGCGAAGTGCGGTTCGAATCGCACGCTCCACTCGAGAACATCCTTGGCAGCGCTGCCGACGTGAAAGGGGACTTCCAGATCGATCCGGCGGATCTGGAGCGCACCAGTGGACGCTTCGTGGTCCCCGTAGCTTCCATGCGGACCGGCATGGCCAAACGCGACGACCACATGATGGGGGAGGACTGGCTGGACGCCGAACACTTCCCGCAGATCACCTATCAGGTTGATGAACTTCGCGACGTGAAGGTGATCTCTACGGCTGGTGGCAAGACCACCGTCCAGGCCACAGCGATCGGCACCTTCACGATGCACGGCGTGGCTCGCCCCCTTCAGTCCAGCGTGACACTGACCTATGTGAACGGAACCGCCGAAACGCGCAAACGGGCACCCGGCGACCTGGTGATGATCGAGGCGTCGTTCACCGTACCGTGGAAGCAGTTCGGCGTGAAGGGCCGAAAGTCCTTTAACGACAAGGTCAGCAGCGAGATCCAGGTGTCCGTATCGCTCTACGGGAACACGAACGCATGAGCACCGGAACGGACCGACGCGACTTCCTGGCCACAGCTGCCCGCTCGGTTGGCTTTGCCATCTGTGGTGCCATGCTGGGCTCTCTCACGCAGGCCTGCGAGACCGATCTCGTGCGGCCGGCAGAGGACCAGTCCACCGGCGACCGCGCCACGCTGACGTTGTCCAACGAGCCCGACCTGGCCACCGATGGCGGCGCGATCAAGCGACAGTTCGGCACGGCCAACGCCGGCAACCCCGTGATCGTGATCCGCCTTTCGGCCACACAGTTCGTGGCCTTCAGTGCCGTATGCACCCATCAGGGCACCATCATCAACCTGCCGCGCAACGGCTCCAACGTGATGGTCTGTCCCCGGCACGAAGAGGAGTTTCGGATCACCGATGGCACTCCCCAGACCGACACAGCACCAAGCCCCCTGAAGAGCTTCCCCGTGGCCTACAACGCCGCCGACAACAGCATTACCATCGTGTTCTAGGTCCGTAGTTTGCGTCCGATGCGCCTTGCTCATCTCATCGTGCTTGCTATTGCATTGGTACCGGTCGACCTCATGGCCAGTACCAAGGCGTCGATGCAGGATGTAGACCTCGGCACGATCCCGCAGAACACGCCGCGCGTGGCGCAGGTGGTGATCCGGAACATCGACGACAGCGATATCGAACTGCGCAGCCTGGAGCTCAGCGGCAACGATGGCAGCTTCACGCTTCCCACGCTTACCTTCCCGATGCTGATCCCGGAAGGGGGCTCGTACGTCGTGAACGTGACGGTGGTGCTAACCGATACGCTGGTGCACCGCGTTCGCGTGGTCGCGCAGATCGACGACGATGGCACGCCGGAAGACACCACCAGCTGTATGATCACGGTCAAGGGGCTTGCCGGTGCGGTACCGGTTCCCGTACTGCGCTTTGCGATGGCAGACACCGTTGCACGAGTCGGTGAACGTCTCTTTGTGCCGATCCTGTGCGTGGAAGGACAAGACTGGCTGGAAGACCAAGGTGTGCGAGCGATCACGACACGTCTGCGCTATCGCGGTACCGTACTTACCTTCGACGGTACGCCATCCGGCACAAGCACCGACATGTTGGATCGGCTGATCGAATACCCCGTGGTTGGGGCCCTTCTCGGGCCGATCGCGCAACTGTTGCCGTTCACGGCATGCTTGGGCGACACTTCAGTTGCCGAGATCACGATGGAACAGATCCGGTTCGAGGTCGACACCGGTACGGTCATCATCGACACAACGATCACCGCAGATGTCACCATCATCGATGCCTGGCAGAACGGACGTCCGCGGTCAGTGACCCGCGACCCGTTGGCTCCTGCTCTGGAGATCTTTCCGAATCCCGCGTGGGGTCCGGTCACCTTCAGCCTGCATGCCTGCACGGATGGGGCAACGCTGGTGATCCATGACCTGCAGGGTCGCGAAGTTACCGCCCCCTACGAACACGTCGGCAGCGAGAACCCGCGTGATGTGCATGTTTCCCTCGATCTGAACCTTCCACCAGGATCCTACTTCTGCACGTATCGATCCAACGATACCGTCGTCCAGCGTCCCTTCGTCATTCAGCGCTAGTCCTCTTCGTCCTGTTCGCTGCCGGAGCGGTCGTTGCATCCTCCCAGCGGACGCCCATGCGTCCATGGGTGTCCGGCACGTTCATGGCGGCTACACTGCTGCCAACAACAGATCCATTCGAGGCCGCTGTTTCCTTTAACGCCCAGGCTGAGCTTGGGCTGGACCTTCGGCTGTCCGAATCGGTCACGCTTGGCCTTGGCGCAGGCTACGTCTACGCTCCCGGGGTTACGCGATTCGACGAGTCGACCACGCTCGCCATCGACGACGATCCGGTGCCCTCGGTGATCGGTCACGAACGCACCATCGATCTCGGCGCGTTCTTCCTGCATCCCACGGTTGGCGTGCAGATGCACCGCACGGTGATCGACCTTGGTGCTCGCATCGGATGGCTGGTAGGGGGATCGTACACCGAAACGCAGCAGGTAGTCGATCCTCCCGGCGTGGAGTTCGACGAAGGACCTGTCCGCATCGATGCCACCGGCGCGTACCCCGGCCTGCAGCGGTTCGCGGCGTGGCTTACGGCAGGCGTGAGTACCGCTGGTGCGCGCTTCGGCGATGTGCGTCTGGAGCCAGGACTGGAATTCGCGGTCGCGCTTACCACCATGAGTACCACGGATCCGCTGCGCATGCTGTCAGGGGGCTTGCGCCTCCGCATGATCATCGATCCGGTCTCGATGCCGAACTACAACGAACGCACCGACACGGTGCGCCTGATCGATACGGTATTCGTAGAGTCTGCCGAAG
>JANJTN010000055.1 GCA_024711065.1 bacterium | reverse complement strand
CACGGTGGTGCCTTCGTTCTGCAGGGAGCGCACGGTATCGATCAGCAGCTGGGCGTTCACGGGGTCCAGCCCACTGAAGGGCTCGTCCAGGATCACCAGCTGCGGTTCGTGCAGGATGGTGGTAATGAATTGCACCTTTTGCTGCATCCCTTTGGAGAGCTCCTGGATCTTCTTGCCCTCCCATCCGGCGGCATCCAGACGCTGGAGCCAGGCCTGTCCGCGCTGGGCTGCCTCGCGATGGCTGAGCCCCTTGAGTTCGCCGAAATAGGTGATCTGTTCGCCGACGGTGAGTTTCTTGTAGAGCCCACGTTCTTCGGGCAGGTAGCCCATGCGGTCCATCGCCAGCTCGCCCACCGGCTTGTTGTCCAGCAGGATCTGCCCCTCATCCGGTTGCAGGATGTTGGTGATCTGTCGGATCAGCGTGGTCTTGCCCGCACCGTTCGGACCCAGCAGGCCGAAAATGCGTCCGGCCTGGGCCGACAAGGTGATGTGATCGTTGGCGAGGTGGTCGCCGAAGCGTTTGACGACGTTTTGAACGGAGAGCATAGCAACGAACATACAAAGCGGGAACGAGTTGCCGGGAGAGTTACCCGGCAAGCTAGCTTGCCGGGTGAGTTGCCGGGTGAATTGCCGGGAGAGTGGCAGGGGAATCGTATTTTCGCGCGGCACTTTTGTTGACGATGGTGTGTTGTGCCCGCAGTTCTTCTTCCATACGGAGTACCCCATGCGATCATTCGGTGAGGTCTGGCGGTCGACCATCTTCCAGAAATGGGTGATGGCCATCACCGGCATCCTGTTGGTCCTGTTCCTCGTCGGCCACCTGTCCGGCAACCTGCTGATCTTCCTCGGCCCCGATGCCATGAACGGCTATGCCGTTGGCCTACGGGAGCTGTTCCATGGCGCGGCGCTCTGGATCGTCCGCCTGGGCCTGATCGTGATCTTCGTGCTGCACGTGCGGGCGGGCATCGTCCTGAGCCAGCGCAACCGCAAGGCCAAGGGCGTCCGCAACCAGAAGTTCGAGGCCAGGTCATCCACCGTTGCCTCGCGGTCCATGATCTACACCGGCCTGCTGCTGCTGTTCTATGTGGTGTACCACCTGGCACACTTTACCTGGGGGGCGGCGCACAGCGAGTTCTATCACTACACCGATGCGCTCGGACGTCACGACGTGTATCGCATGGTGATCGAAAGCTTCCGACAGCCCACCATCGTGGCCACCTATGTTTTGGCGATGGCGGTTACCGGGCTGCACCTGAACCACGCCATTGCCAGTGCCTTCCAGACGCTCGGCGTGAGCCATCCGCGCTATACGCCGTTGATCAAGACCGCCGGTCCGGCTGTGAGCATCCTGCTGGTGCTCGGCTTCCTGTCCGTCCCGCTGGCCATCGCCTTTGGTGTGGTAGGGGGCTAGCCCCTTTCACCCCTTTCGTGAACACGAACCTGGAACCTGAAAGACCGATCATGGAACTCAATAGTCATATCCCGTCCGGACCCCTTGCCGAGAAGTGGGACAAGCACAAGGCCGAACTCAAGCTGGTGAACCCTGCCAACAAGCGCAAGTTCAGCGTGATCGTGGTGGGAACGGGGCTTGCCGGCGCGTCAGCAGCGGCTACCCTGGCCGAACTGGGGTACCAGGTCACAGCCGTGACGTATCACGATTCGCCGCGGCGCGCACACTCGATCGCTGCGCAGGGCGGGATCAATGCGGCCAAGAATTATCAGAACGACGGTGATTCCGTCTGGCGGCTGTTCTACGACACGATCAAGGGTGGAGACTTCCGCGCCCGCGAGGCCAACGTGCATCGTCTGGCCCAGGTGAGCGTGAACATCATCGATCAGTGTGTGGCTCAGGGCGTACCGTTTGCCCGCGAATACGGCGGAACGCTCAGTAACCGCTCCTTTGGTGGTGCGCAGGTGTCGCGGACGTTCTATGCACGTGGACAAACGGGTCAGCAGCTGCTGCTGGGTGCCTACCAGGCCTTGTCGCGCCAGATCGGCCTGGGCAAGGTGAAGATGCTGAACAAGAAAGAGATGATGGACGTGGTGGTGGTGGACGGCCGCGCGCGCGGCGTGGTGATCCGCGACCTCGTGGATGGCTCCATCGAGACGCTGATGGGCGATGCCGTGATCCTGGCCACCGGCGGCTACGGCAATACGTTCTACCTGAGCACCAACGCCAAGGCGTGTAACGTTACTGCAGCCTATCGCGCCTACAAGCGCGGCGCAGCGTTCGCCAATCCGTGCTTCACGCAGATCCACCCCACGTGTATTCCGCAGAGCGGCGACTATCAGAGCAAGCTCACGCTGATGAGCGAGTCGCTGCGCAACGACGGCCGCATCTGGGTGCCGAAGAAGCAAGGCGATACCCGGGCACCGGGAGACATTCCCGAGAATGAACGCGACTACTATCTGGAGCGCAAGTATCCCAGCTTCGGCAACCTGTCGCCTCGCGACATCGCCTCGCGTGCCGCCAAGGAAGCTTGCGACGATGGACGCGGCGTTGGACCCGGCGGCAAGGGTGTGTATCTGGACTTCTCCGATGCGATCCGCCGGCTCGGTCAGCCTGTGATCGAGGACCGCTACGGCAACCTCTTCGAGATGTACGAGCGCATTACGGGCGAGAACCCCTACGAGGTGCCCATGCGCATTTACCCGGCCGTGCACTACACGATGGGCGGCTTGTGGGTAGACTACAATCTGATGAGCAACATCCCCGGCCTGTTCGTGCTGGGCGAAGCCAACTTCTCCGACCACGGTGCCAACCGCCTTGGTGCGTCGGCACTGATGCAGGGTCTGGCCGATGGCTACTTTGTGATCCCGTACACCATTGGCGGCTACTTTGCCAAGGGCGGCCTGACCCCCGTCTCGGCCGACGCTCCCGAAGCCCGTGCTGCTGTGGAAGAGACCACCACGAAGGTGCAGCAGCTGCTAGGGATCAACGGCAAGCGCACCGCCAACTCGTTCCATCGTGAGCTGGGCAAGATCATGTGGGACAAGTGTGGCATGGCTCGCAATGCCAAGGGACTCAATGAGGCCCTGCAGGAGATCCCCGCATTGCGCGAAGAGTTCTGGCAGAACCTCACGGTACCCGGTACCGGTGCGCAGCTGAATCAGTCGCTGGAGCATGCCTCGCGGGTGGCCGACTTCATGGAGTTCGCCGAGCTGATGGTGCGCGATGCCCTGCATCGCGAAGAGTCGTGCGGCGGCCACTTCCGGGAAGAGTATCAGACCGAAGACGGCGAGGCCAAGCGGAACGATGCCGACTTTACCTATGTGGCAGCCTGGGAATACACCGGCGCCGGCTCTGCGCCTACCCTGCACAAAGAGCCCCTTGTGTTCGAGAATGTGGAACTGGCTACGCGGAGCTACAAGTAATGAACCTACGACTGCACATCTGGCGTCAATCCGGCCCGACCGATACCGGGATGATGAAGACGTACGACCTGGCCGACGTGAGCGAGCACATGAGCTTTCTCGAAATGCTCGATGTGCTCAACGAGCAGCTCTCCGAGCGTGGCGAAGAACCCGTGGCCTTCGAGCACGACTGCCGTGAAGGCATCTGCGGTTCGTGCGGCATGGTGATCAACGGACGTCCCCACGGACCACTCCCGCGCACCACGGCCTGCCAGCTGCACATGCGAACGTTCAAGGATGGCGACGAGATCTATATCGAGCCCTGGCGAGCCCGTGCGTTCCCGGTGGTGCGAGACCTGGTGGTGGATCGCTCGTCCTTCGACCGGATCATTCAGTCAGGGGGCTTCGTAAGCGTGAACACGGGCAATGCCCAGGATGGCAACACGCTGCCGATCTCCAAGAAGGATGCCGACTATGCCATGGATGCCGCCGCCTGTATCGGCTGCGGTGCTTGCGTAGCCGCTTGTCCGAACTCCTCGGCCATGCTGTTCACCTCGGCCAAGATCGGCCACCTGGGGGCCTTGCCGCAGGGTCAGGCCGAGCGGTATGACCGTGCCGAGAACATGGTGCTCACCATGGATGCCGAAGGCTTCGGCGCGTGCACCAACCACTACGAGTGCGAGGCCGCCTGTCCGAAAGGGATCTCGGCCGACTTCATCGCGCGGATGAATCGCGATTTCGTGATGGCCGGTCTGCTGAATCGCTAAAGGGGACTAGTTCCGCAGGACGTCCAGATAGTCCCGCACGGCCCGGTCCATGCCCACGAACAGGGCATGGGCGATCAGGGCGTGTCCGATGGACACTTCTTCGATCTGGTGGATCTTCGTGATCGGCTCCAGGTTGCGAAGATGCAGACCATGACCGGCGGTCACCACCAGGCCTTCGTCGGCGGCCCGTTCGGCGGCGTTTCGGATCCGCACTAACTGACGATCCACTTCGCCCGGTACACGGGCATTGGCATAGGTGCCGGTATGCAGCTCGATGATGTCGCATCCGGTGCGGGCGGCTGCCTCTACCTGCGTGGACTCCGGTTCGATGAACAGGCTTACGGCGATCCCGCGGTCGTGGAACATGTCCACCACCTCTGTGAGGAACACCTCGTTGTCTGCCACGTTCAAGCCCCCTTCCGTGGTCAGTTCCTGACGTTTCTCCGGAACGATGGTCACCAGGTCGGGCTCGATCTCCAGGGCGATCGTGATGATCTCCGTGGTAGCCGCCATCTCCAGATCCAGCTTGGTTGTGACGATGTCACGAAGCGCCCTTACGTCACGGTCATTGATGTGGCGGCGATCCTCCCGCAGGTGGCACACGATCCCCGCAGCCCCCGCCAGTTCGGCCAGGACGGCGGCGTGGACCGGGTCCGGCTCTATCCCGCCACGGGCTTCCCGGATCGTGGCTACATGGTCGATGTTGACGGCAAGTCTCATGGGGAAAATGGCGGTAGGTTCGTGTGTAACTGGTAACAGCATTTAGGGTTTCAAGCTCGATTCCCTTGGCATGCAAACATACGGTCGGGACAGGGGACACCTCTCGACCTTTCACTTCTTGGGCTGTGTAATGAAGAACGTTTGGATCCTCCTTTGCGCTTTGTCGATCGCTCTGTCGGTCCCTGCCATGGCAGGCGTCCCGGCACCGTCGATCCGCGGCTTTGTACCGAATCATGGACAATGGCCGGCCGAGGTCCTGTTCCTGAACAGGACGGAAAACCTGAACATCTGGGTCACCACGACCGGTATGGTCCTGGACCAGTACCGCATCGATGGCGCCCAGCAGACCGGCCACGTGCTGAAGCTGACCTGGACCAGCACGGTCCCGCAGTCGGCCGAATCCGTGGTGAACAGCTCCCTCAGCGGAACCGCCGTGAGCTTCTTCAGCGGCAGCCGTGGGTGGCACGCCGATCTTCCCGTGCTGCGAGACCTTCGCCTGAAGGATGTGTGGCCGGGTATCGATGTGGTGTACTATTCGGACACCCAAGGGCGCCTACGGTACGACTTCGACGTCCGCCCGGGAGCACCCCTGCAGGAGGTCGGCTTCAAGGTGGAAGGCGATCAGGGAATGCAGATCGAACCGCAGGATGTGTCGCTCAAGACCTCGCTTGGCTCCATTTCGATGGGCGACTTGTACGCCTACGTGCTCGGACGCCGCTCGTTGAACACGCAGGCGATCTTCACGGCCCGATCCAATGGCGTTCAATTCCGTGTGCCACAGTGGGACGGTGCCGTGCCGCTGCGGGTAGATCCCGTGGTGTATGGTTCGTACGTGGGCGGCGACGCCGATGATGCCGTTGTAGCCATTCGCACCGTCTCCGACGGTGTGATCGTAGGGGGCTGGTCGGCTTCGATCGAATTCCCGCAGGAAGTCGGGGCGTACAAGAAGGACGCCATCGGCGCGCGCGATGCCTACGTGGCCAAGTTCTCAAAGGACCTCAAGACCGTGATCGCCTACACCTATTATGGTGGAACCAAGGACGATGTGCTTACAGCACTGGATGTGGATCCTGACGGTACGGTGTACTTCACCGGCGAGACCGTGTCGGGCGACCTTCCCACATCCGTTGGTGCTGTTGGCCAATTCTACAAGAACGACGTGGACGGCTTCATCGCCATCCTGAGCGCGGATCTCAAAACGCTGAAGGTTTCTACCTACTTCGGCGGTAACAAGGTCGACAAGCCGATGGGCATCGCCGCAATGGTCGACGGCAGCGTGTTCGTCTGCGGCGGCACCACGTCGGACCAGAACTTCCCGACCACGCTTGCACACCAGGCCGTGCACGGTGGACAGCAGGATGCCTTCCTTCTCCGACTCAGCAACACCGGTGGCTCGTTCGTGTTCTGTACGTACTTCGGTAAGTCCGGAATCGAGTCGTTCAAGGCCATCGCGCTGGACAACTCCGGCTTCCCATTCGTGACCGGCTCTACCACGAGTTCGGATTTCGAGACCGCACCAACGCCTGGACGCTGGGCTTCCGGCCGCGTGCCGTATGACCGTTCCTATAACGACGGACTTTCGGATGCCTTTCTGATCAAGTTCTTCCCGGACGGAACGCTGTCCAAGCGCGACGACGGAACGTTCTCGACGTTCTTCGGTGGCCGTGGTGAAGAAGAAGGCCGTGGGATCTATGTGGACAACCTCGGACGTCCGACGCTGGTTGGC
Organism: bacterium; assembly: GCA_024711065.1. GTDB lineage: Bacteria > Bacteroidota > Ignavibacteria > Kapaibacteriales > Kapaibacteriaceae > OLB6. The sequence continues at coordinate 4,528 of JANJTN010000055.1, read as the reverse complement.
GTTACGAACTCCAATAACCTGCCAACAACGGGTGGTCAGCAAACGGCTCCTCTCGGCCAGCAGGACATCTTCCTTGCCGTGTTCACCGATGACGGCCGTCAGCTTACGTCCTGCACCTACTTTGGCGGTGCCGGTAACGACGATGTTCTCGGCCTCGCATCCGACAAGTATCACAACTCCTCCATTGCCTACGGTACCACCAATTCTCTGGACTTCCCGATCACCGGAACCGGAGCAGATGATGTGCGCAAGGGTGCTACCGACGGCTTCCTGGCAGCCTTCAACGCCTCGTCCAACCGCTACGTTACCCTGGTGGGTGGTAGTGGCGATGATCAGATCACTTCGGTTGCAACGGACGAAAAGGGCGACTACTACTTCGTGATGGCCGGTAACTCTGAAGACCTGTTCGTGCAGCCCACCTCGTGGCAGACCACACGACCGGCAGGTCAGTCCGGCTACATCGGCAAGTGGGCCGATGGAGACGTGTCGATCACGGCTCCTGCCGGTGGGGAGCGTTGGTGCTCTGGCGCTACACGTACGATCTCGTGGTCCAAAGTGGCCATGCGAGACGACGACCGTTTCAAAGTGGAATACTCCATCAACGACGGTGAAGACTGGACCCTACTGGCCGACAATCTTGCCGGCAACTCGTATCAGTGGAAAGTTCCCACGCCTACCGTACCAACGCCATACCGCGTTCGAGTGGTCTCTACGCGTGGACACGAATCCTGGTCGTCCGACTTCACGATCGCTGAGTCGCCCGCTATGGTGACCGAACCTCAGGCCGTGACTGGTTGCGCCGGGTCCGCTGCAACGCTTTCGGTCGAAGCCCGCGGTGCCGAACTCTCGTACCAGTGGCGCCGCAACGGAACCAATATCCCCAATGCCACCAGTGCGTCCTACGTGATCCCGTCTCTCAGCGCAGCGGCCGAGGGCAATTACGACTGCGTGATCAACGGCGTCTGCCAGCCGTCCGTAACCTCCAAGACTGCACGGGTCACGGTCAGCGCTGCAACGGCCATTACCACGCAGCCTACCAGTGCCACGGTCGAAGAAGACAAGCCGATCACACTCACGGTGGCAGCAACAGGCGGCAACCTGACCTATCAGTGGAAGAAGGATGGCGAGGCGATCGCTAACGCTACCTCTGCGACGTTCACCATCGCCAAAGCGGCCATGTCGGATGCCGGTGAGTACGCATGCGACGTCACCGGAGCCTGCGGTTCCACCACGTCGAATACCGCTACCATCCAGGTGTCGCCAAAGACGTCGGTCGACGAAGAAAGCAACCTGACCTACGGCTTCAAAGTGCTCGGCCCAACGCCGGCTGCCGCTGCCGTGCGCCTGCAGCTCACCAGTCCAATGTCCGGACAAGCTATCCTGCGCATCGTGGATGGGCAGGGGGCTGTGGTGTCCGTGCTCGAACAGCAGATGGTAGACGCCGGGACATCCGTGATCGAAGTTCCGGTGTCGTCCCTAGCTTCCGGTTCGTACGGCGTCGAACTGCTCCTGAATGGGCACGCACTGCGCGCAATGGTGCTCGTCGCCCGGTAACCACAGACGTACACTAGGCTTACGAGAGCCGCCGAGTCATGTCGACTCGGCGGTTTTCCTTTTTTGGGGAGCAATGTCACGAACGTCCGGTGTAACCGCACGGAGCTTTGTATCTTGGGTAGAGACGATGATGAAGAAGCTCCTCACAGCAACGATCGGTGCGCTCTGTACATTGTGCACCGTGGTGCCCCTCGCTGCCGGCGTTGGGGGTGGGCCTTTTACCTCCGGATTGCTCCGAGACCGAGGTGGAGACGAGACCATCACAGGCATGGCCCGTTTCTCCAATGGCGACGTGGTGGTCTGCGGTTGGGTGCCGTCCTATCGTGACCCGTGGGACGGGGCTCAAGGCTTCTCCGATATTGCCAAGGGCTCGGAAGAGGCGTTCATCGCCATACTCGATGCCGATCTGACCACGGTGAAGGCCTTTACCTTCTATGGCGGTCTCACCAATGACCGGGCAACGGACGTGGTCATTCGCGACGACGAAGACGTGATCGTGGTCGGCACCACATGGTCCGAGGATCTTCCGATGACCACCGGCTCGCTTTCGTCGATCTACTCTGCCGGTCAAGAGGGCTTCGTTGCCGGCTTCAGCCGAGATCTGTCGGAACTGCGGTTCGCCACGTATATCGGCGGCTCCGGAGACGAACATCCCATGCGCGTTGCCGTCGATGGTGGTGGCTCCATCTACCTCTGCGGAACCACCACGTCTGTGTCTGGCTTTCCCACGACCAACGGCTATGACCGCCAGTATGAAGGTGGCACGGATGGCTTTGTGATGCGCCTTGCTCCGAATGCAGCGTCAGTGCAGTTCAGTACCTACTATGGCAGTGAGGGCTACGACGAGATCGTAGACCTGGCGTTGGACAACTCCGGAGCGGTCTATATGGCGGGCACCACCTACAGTGCCAGCTTCCCAACCTTCCCCCGGGTTCCACAGCAATGGTGGCTCCAGAAGGAACGGCCGTACGACTGGTCGTACAACGGCGGATTCTGCGATGCCTTCCTGCTGATCCTGTCGGAAGACGGCGCTCAGTGCATCGTGGCCAGCTATTATGGCGGCGACGGAGACGACTTCGGCACCGGCGTGGTGGTCGTTGATGGCAATGTGACACTTGTCGGGCATACGTCCAGCTCGGACCTGGTAAGCACCGGTGGTCAGCAAGCGTTTCTGAACGGCGAAATGGACGCCTTCCTTGTGACCTTCGACGCGCGCGGACGCACGTTGAAAGGGGCTTCGTACTTCGGCGGGTCGGGCCGCGAAACCGTTCGCGGTGCCGTGAACGGGCCCGGCAGTGCCGTCTGTCTCTGGGGCGAAACCACGTCCGGTGATCTGGTGTCTGCCGGCTCAGGCAGCCGCACGGTCCTTTACGGCGCTGAAGATGCCTTCTTTGCCGTGTTGGGCATTGGCGGTTCATCCATCGTAAGCACGTTCGGCGGTTCACAAGCCGACACGATCGCGCGTTGCGTGATCGAGCCCGATGGGAACATTCTCCTCGGCGGACGCACAACGTCGCCGATGATCCCGCTCGATACCGGCATGGTCTCGCATTCCGACGGATCGGGGATCCTGGATGCCATGGTGGTGCGATACTCCCCGGGTTTGATCGATCTGATCTCGCCTACGCCGTCGGCAGTGTATTGCGAAGGGCAGGATGTACGGGTATCGTGGAATCGACTGGAGATGCGGCAGTCCGACACCTATGTCGTGGAAGCTCGGCGTGCCGGTGGTGCGTGGACAACGGTTGCAGGGCCAACCTCCAGTGCCTCCACCGTGTGGACCATTGCAGACCCCACATTCGTCGGACAGCGGGTGGACGTGCGCGTTCGATCCAGCCGGTATCATGTCTCGGAGACCATCCTGCCGATCAGTGTCGACCCACGACCCTCGATCGTGGTGCAGCCCCCTTCAACCAAAAGCGTGTGCGAGGGCGAGACGCTGACGTTGAACGTGGATGCCATGGGGTCGGACCTGTCGTACCAGTGGCGGCGCTCCGGTCAGTCGCTTGCCGGGCAGACGGGTCCTACTCTCGAGATCTCGGCCGTTCGAACATCCGATGCCGGGCAATATGACGTATTGGTGATCGCCGGTTGCGGTCTTCAAACCACCTCGGCGTTATGCTCGGTCAGCATCGGTCAAGCCCCGTCGGTGACCGTACAACCGCAGTCGACAACGCTCACCGAAGGGCAAACGCTCGTACTGACCTGTGCGGCCACGGGTACGGACCTGTCGTTTCAGTGGCATCGAAATACCACCGCCATGCCAGGTGCGACCGCTGCCACGCTGAGCATCACAGGCATCACGCTCGAAGAAAGCGGAGCGTACTGGTGCGCCGTCCGAGGCACTTGTGGAGCCGACACCACCAGCCGAGCCGAAGTCGCCGTAGAGCCGGTCGTGACCGTCGGCGGAGCATCCATAGACAACCCCTGCATTACGATCACTCCGTCATCGCAGGACGGAAGTGTGACGATCGAACGTTGCAACACTTCGACGGACGTGGGTTGGTCGATATCGGACCTTCGAGGCAACACCCTGGAGCAGGGGAGTCTTCCTAGGGGCACTGCCGAGATCCACATCCCACTCCGACTGCCAAGCGGTGTCTACATGGTGGTAGCAGGGGACACCTCCAGCCTGCTGTCGATCCTGCACTAGTCTCGACGCCACTCCCCATTCCCCATTCCCCATTCCCCATTCCCTGACAAAAATCATGTTTGTGACATACTCACAAGGGTATCTTTGTGATACATGAGTCACAAATCACCTTTATGGAGGGTTGCGATGAAAGTTCTGCGCTTGGCAGCGATCGCTGCATTGTTGTTCGTAGTGGCCATTGGGTGTGCCTCGGAAGGGCAGAGTGCTGGTGAAACTGAGGGGGCTGCTCCTGGTTCCGGGCAGTCGGCTGTGAAGGACGACGTCTCGAATGCCGACATTCTGCGCGTGGCCATCGGATCGCCGGACCACACAACGCTCGTG
>JANJTN010000020.1 GCA_024711065.1 bacterium | reverse complement strand
ACTGGATGCGCAGCCCCACATCGAGGAGTTAGTTGACCTTGTTCAAGGAGGAGGCTTCGGCGTAAAAGCGGAGCAGTGGTTCGGTAACGGAGGCACGGATAACCAACCAGGCGCCGCCGTCCACCGTGAACTTGTAGCCGTCGCGGTCGTCGATGTGGAGCACGTTGTAGCGTCCGATCTTGACGGGCTTGCGGGCGCAGGCCTTGAGCACATCCTTCTTGACCTGTTCGGTCACCTTCACATCGATGCGGCGATAGCGGTGTGGACCGAACTCGGCGTCGAGTTCGTCGCACAGTTCCTTGAGCGACTTCTTGCGCGTGGCCATCATCTCCAGCACCAGCAGGGCGTTGAAGAGGCCGTCGCGTTCCGGGATGTGCATGCTCGTGCCCAAGCCCCCTGACTCTTCGCCACCGATCAACACCTTGGTTTCGTTCATCAGCTTGGCCACATGCTTGAAGCCAACGGGGGTTTCGTAGAGCGTGATCCCGTTCTTCTCGCAGTAGGCGTTCACCATGCTGGTGAGCGACACGGTCTTGACCACAGCACCGCGCTTCTTCTTGTCCTCATAGAGATACTTCATGATCAACATGAAGATCCGGTGGGAGTCCACGAAGTTGCCTTTCTCGTCTACCAGCCCTACTCGATCGGCATCGCCATCGGTTGCGATTCCGATATCAGCTTTTTGGGACTTCACGGTGCGCATCAGTGCCTCGAGACACTCGGCGATGGGTTCCGGGTGATCCACCTCGCCAAAACCGGGGTTGTGCCAGCCATGGATCTCGAACACGTCCGGCAGCAATCGATGCATGAAGTGGATACCGGCACCATGCATGGGATCATAGACGATCTTCAGCTTGGACTTCCGGATCGCTTCGATATCGATCTTCTTGTGCAGGTAGCGCAGATACGGCTCGGCGGCGTCGAACATCCGGACCTTCTTTGCCGACACGTAGGCCTCCAGGGACTCAACCTTCATCTTGGGTGCCGCGCCGTTGAGCGCTGCGAGTTCCACTTCGATCTCGGCGATCTGTTCCGGAACAGCCGGACCACCAAAGCTGGCCTTCACCTTAAAACCGTTGTACTCCGGCGGGTTGTGCGAAGCCGTGATCACCACACCCAGATCGGCCTTCTTGGCCTTGGTGTGATAACTCACCTGCGGTGTGCTGGAGATCGCATCCGTCAGATACACGATCACCCCATGCGCCGCCAGTACGCGAGCCACTTCGGCCGCGAACTGGTCGCTCAGGAAGCGGGTGTCGTACCCCACCACCACCGAAGCCCCCTTTTTGTTCAGCTTCTTCACGTACCGCGCCACGGCATGGGCCACCAGCGCCACATTGTCGAACGTGTAATCGCGCGCGATCAGTCCGCGCCAGCCGTCGGTTCCGAATTTGATGTCATTCATGATAGCGTTCCTTCTCCGGCGAACATGGCGTCCAGGCCGAGCATTTCTTCGATACGAAGCAGTTGGTTGTACTTGGCCACTCTGTCGCTGCGGCAGGGGGCTCCGGTTTTGATCTGGCCGGTACCCAGCGCAACGGCAATGTCGGCGATGGTAGCGTCTTCGGTTTCGCCCGAGCGATGGGAGATGATGGACGAGTAGCCGTAGCGCGCGCCGAGGTTCACGGCGTCGATCGTTTCACTCAGCGTGCCGATCTGATTCACCTTGATCAGGATGGAGTTCGCTGCGCCTTCGGCGATGCCTTTGGCTAGAAAGTCGACGTTCGTTACGAACAGATCGTCGCCCACCAGCTGCACGTCGTCGCCAATGGTCTCGGTCAGCAGCTTCCAGCCGTCCCAATCGTTCTCGCCCATGCCGTCTTCGATGGACACGATCGGATACGTCTGGCACAGCGATGCATACCACTCTGCCATCTGGGCAGCGGACTTCTTTTCCTTGGTGCTCTTGTACATCACATACGAGCCGTCCTGCACCATCTCGCTGGCGGCAACATCCAGAGCAAGCACGATGTCTTCTCCCGCCGTGTAGCCGGCCTTCTCGATGGCTTCCATGATCACCTCCAGTGCCTGCTCGTTGCTGGCGAGCGAAGGTGCAAAGCCCCCTTCATCACCGATGGAGGTGGACAGGCCTTTGGCTTTGAGGACGGACTTGAGGGCGTGATACGTTTCGGTGCCCATGCGCAGGGCATCGCTGAACGTTTCGGCACCCACGGGCATGATCATGAACTCCTGGATGTCCACGTTGTTGTCGGCGTGGCGTCCACCATTCAGGATGTTCATCATCGGCGTTGGCAGCAGCGTAGCGTTCACGCCACCCAGGTAGCGGAACAGCGGCAGTCCGTGATAGGCAGCAGCGGCTTTGGCAACGGCAAGCGACGCACCCAGGATGGCGTTGGCGCCAAGACGCGACTTGTTCTCCGTGCCATCCAGATCGCACAACACGCGATCGATCATCCGCTGATCCGAGGCGTCCAGGCCAACGAGCGCATCGGCGATCTCGGTGTCCACATGTTCCACGGCGGCCGTAACGCCCTTGCCCAGGTATCGCGTCTCATCGGCGTCGCGCAGTTCCACGGCCTCGTGCTCGCCGGTACTAGCGCCAGAGGGAACGGCAGCGCGGCCCATGGAGCCGTCTTCCAGCAGCACGTCCACTTCGATGGTAGGATTGCCTCGGGAATCGAGGATCTCGCGAGCAACGATATCGGTGATCATCATAGGGGTTTCAGCGCTTGAACGTTTGAGGAATTGAACGTTTGAGGGGCAATGCACGACTGCATCAAGGCATTAGTGCATGAGTGCATTAGTGAATTAGGGCATTAGTGCATGAGTGCATCAGTGCATCAGTGAATTAGGGCATTAGTGCATGAGTGCATGAGTGCATGAGTGTATCAGTGCAACAGTGCATCAATACTCTTCGCTAGTCGAATATCCAGAATGGTCAGAGCGCCCTGGTCGTGGGTACTGAGAGTGATCTTGAGTTTGTTCCAGCCGTGGACGAGGAGATCGGGATGATGATCCATTTTCTCGGCGTGCAGAGCAATGGCATTCACCAGGCCGATGGCCGCGGCGAAGTCAGACGTGGCGTGCTCACGAACAAGTGTGGCGCCATCGCGGCGCCACAGAGGAAGGTCCTTGAGATGTTCCGCGAGCTCGTCCTCCGTCAAGGGCGTGGGTCGAGCCATGGCGATCAGTTCAACTGTTGGTTCAGGCGATCGGTGATGTAGTGCTTGGGCACGGCGCCAACGATCGTGTCGACCACCTTGCCACCTTTGAAGATCAGCAGGGCCGGGATCGAGCGGATGCCGTACTCCATGGCAACGCGCGGGTTGTTGTCTACGTCGACCTTGGCGATGGTGGCTTTGCCTTCGTACTCGCCGGCCAGATCGTCGATGATCGGAGCGATGGCGCGGCACGGTCCGCACCAGGCGGCCCAGAAATCTACGAGCACCACTTTGCCATCAGCGATCTCGGTATTGAAACTGTCATCCGTGAGATGAACGGGGTGTGCCATACGGCTACTTACCTTGATAGGACGTACAACTGATAATGGAGGGCAAAACTACCAAACTTCAACGACTCAGGTCGAGCATGCGCCGGAGTGGACGCAGCGCTTGCTGCTGGAGTTCCGTAGGGATCCGGATCGTCTCGCGTTCATGGATCAGCGCCTGTTCCAGGCTCTCCAGCGTGGTCAGTTTCATATACGGACATTCGCCGCAGGCACAGGCATTGGGTGTGTTCTGCGGGGCCGGGATCAGTTTGGCGAAGGGGGCTTGTTGGCGCATCTCCTTCAGGATGCCCTCTTCGGTGGCCACGATGTACGTTTCGTCCGGATGGTCCACCACTTCCGCGAGCAATCGGGAGGTAGACCCAACCACGTCGGCCAGTTCGAGTAGCGGGGCTTCGCACTCCGGATGGGCCAAGACGCGGGCAGATGGGTAAGCCCCCTTCAATCGATCGATCTCGGCGAGTGAGAAGTCGGCGTGGACCTCGCACACGGCGTCCCAGAGCACCATGTGGCGTCCTGTGCGTTGCTCCAGCCAGCGTCCCAGGTGCCGATCCGGTGCGAACACAATGGGGGTGTTCTCCGGCAGGCTGCTGACCACTTGTTCGGCGTTGGCAGAGGTACAGAGCACGTGGCTCATGGCCTTGACCTCCACCGAGCTGTTGATGTAGGTGACCACCGTGTGGTGTGGGTACTGCTGCAGGAATGCGGCAAAGCGGTCGGCCTCGCAATTGGACGCCAGCGAGCAACCTGCTTCGGGTTCGGGAAGCAGGACGGTCTTTGCGGGGTTCAGGAGGGCTGCGGTTTCGGCCATAAAGCGCACGCCGGCCACCACCAGGGTGCCGGCCTGCGTGGTAGCGGCATAGTTGGCCATGGCCAGGCTATCGCCGATGAAGTCGGCCACTTCTTTGACTTCGGACCGCTGGTAGTAGTGGGCGATGATCACGGCATCGCGTTCACGGGCAAGGGCGCGGACTCTCTGGGCACGGCTCATCGGGACATTCTTCGGCGTTGGACATGGGGTCGAGCGCCAAATTTAAGACATTGCTGTCTGTAATGGGTTCAGGACCCGCTGTTCTGTTCCGGATCCGGCATCACTTCCAGGATGGTAGCGATGGTCTTCACGGATCGCTCCAGATCGTCCAGGCCGCCCACGTTATCGATCACGAAGTCGGCCAGGGCACGTTTCTCCTGCATGTCCATCTGTTCGGCCATGCGGGCGCGCACCTGGGTTTCGGTCAGGCCGCTGCGCTGCATCACGCGGGGGATGCGGATCTCGTCCGGACAGTCGACCACCACCACCCAGTCGAACCCCTCTTCCAGACCCACCTCGTAGAGCAATGCCGATTCGATCACGATAAGGGGCTTGCCGCTTTCGCGCTCGGACTCGATGATCTGCAGGTGGCGGTCCAGCACGTGGGGATGGACGATCCGATCCAGTTCTTGAAGACGCCGGCGGTGTTCGGGGGTATCGCCAAAGACCAGGGAGGCGATCCGTTCGCGGTGCACTCCCCCATCCGTAAGCACTTCAGGGCCAAGCAGTTCGCCGATCTGGCGACGCACCTCCGGGTCCGTACTCATGATCTCTCGGGCGGTCTCATCCGAGCTGTATACGGTCCACCCGCGTTCACGCAGCAGTCGAGCAACGGTACTCTTTCCCGTGCCGATGCCGCCGGTCAGTCCGATCAGTTTCATGGAGCGAAGATATGGGGAATGGGGAATGGGGAATGGGGAATAATTGGTAGTTATCCACCCCCACACTATATTTGTGGCTCTCTATGATGCACCGTTCGTCTAGGGGTTAGGACACCGCCCTTTCAAGGCGGTAACACGGGTTCAATTCCCGTACGGTGTACCAGGTTGAAAACTCAGGACGCAATGGGATACAACAATCTCCTTGTAGAACCCTTGAATCAGGGGTTTTGAGGTGAACTAGCCCGAGGGCGATGTTTCCCGTTGCGTCCGGTTTTCGCAAGAAACCGTCAGTGATTTCGTCAGCGGTTGGTACCTTCATCGGACCAGCTCGAAATCACTGACGGTTTTTCGTTATATGAAACTCTCCTTCTACCTGGACAAACCCACGGCAAGAACAAGCGTGGTGCTGCTGAATGTTGCTTTTCGAGGCTATCGCCTTCGCTTCGGAACGGGAATTTCCGTCGATCCTCGGCACTGGAACAAGGATCGGCAGGAGCCTCGGGCTACCGACCCACTCCGCAACGCGCACGTCAAACAGATGGTGGCAATCACCAACGAGGTTCATCGCGCCTACAACGACCTTGGGTTCGATAGTAAGGTCGAGCTTGTTACGCAGCGTGAGCTGTCTGCCTTCAAAAGTCGCGTCAAGGCCTTTGTTGCTCCTTCACAAGTCCAGAGTGGCTCGACTGGACTGTTGGACGATTTCCAGGAGTTCATCGACACCTATACCATTCGGACTGGTGGTGGACAGGTGACAGCCAAGCGGCCCGGTAAGAGCGCTCTCAACAGCTACAGGCAGACTCGCGATGCACTCACTGCATGGTCCCGCACGCGCCGCCGCCAACTGACGTATACGGGTATCACGCTCGACTTCTATACCGACTTCTGCACGTGGCTAGCCGAGTCTAAGGGCTTAGTAGACGCGTCGATATCCAACCATATCAAAGTGCTCAAGGTCTTCATGAAGTGGGCCTTTGAAAGGGGCTACCACCAGACCACAGACTACCAACGGTTTTATCGCGACAAGCGTAACGTGGAGTCCGTAGCTCTATCCTTGAACGAGCTTCGTACACTACGCGACCTGGATCTCTCGGACTCGCCCCGTCTTGCCCGCGTGCGAGACCATTTTCTGTTGCAGGCGTTCACGGGGCTCCGCTATGGCGACCTGCAGCGCCTACAGCCGCTGCACTTTGATGATGCCCGTAACCTGATCAGAATCACCACCGCCAAGACCGACACCGACTGTATCATTCCGATCACCAAGCCACTCTCAGAGCTACTGGAGCGATACCCGTCACGGATCTTCGAGTTCCCCTCAGCGGTCAAGCAGAATCAGTACCTCAAGGAAGTAGGCCAGCGTGCCGGGT
>JANJTN010000196.1 GCA_024711065.1 bacterium | reverse complement strand
CCGGAAAGTATCCGGCAGGTGGACCCGTTCCTGCGGTCCATCGCCGAGGTAGCCGCGGCCACGCGTGAGCGGTATCACGATGTGCTACTAGCCATGACCGAGGCCGTGAACAATGCCATTCTGCATGGCAACCGCTGCGCCGCCGATACCACCGTTCGCGTGGACGTGCAGATCACCGATGGCACCTTTGTGGCGGTGATCACCGATTGTGGAACGGGGTTCGACCCGGCGTTGCTCCCCGATCCGACCGACCCGGAGAACCTGCTCCGGGAGGGGGGACGCGGAGTCTTCCTGATCCAGCACCTTGCCGACAGTGTGGAGTTCCGGCAAACGCCGGAAGGGCTGGAAGTGACCTTGAAGATGCGGCTGTAAACGATCGATCCCGGAAGACTACTTCCGGATCGTCAGGCGTTCCAGGTACTTGGCGATCATGTCGAACTCCAGATTCACGGCATCACCCACGGACGCCTCGCCCAGGGTGGTTACCTGCAGCGTGTGTGGGATCACGGCGATCTTGAACCGGTCGTCCTGCAGGTCTGCCACCGTCAGCGAAATACCGTTCACGCAGACGGACCCCACGGGGATCAGCCATCTGTTGAAGGGGGCGGGGTAGGACACCCACACTTCCCACCCTTGGTCGTTGCGGTCGATGCGCTCGATATGGCCCACGGCATCCACGTGACCCTGCACCATGTGGCCGCCCATCCGGTCGGCAAGGCGCACGGCGCGCTCCAGGTTCACGCGATCGCCGTCGGCCAGTGCGCCAAGTGTGGTCTTTCGCAGTGTTTCGGCTACCGCCGTCACGCGGAAACTCGTGTCCGTGCGATGCGTCACGGTCAGACAGCATCCATTCACGGCGATGGAATGGTCGATCTGCAGATCTTCCATCACGGCCGCCGCGCCGATCGTAAACGTGCGCCCGTCGCCAACCTCGTGGACGTGTTCGATCACGCCGATCTCTTCGATCAAACCGGTGAACATGCTAGGCTCCTCGTACAAATGCCGTGATCAGGTCGATGTAGGCTTCGATGCCCAACGTGGTCGGGATCGTGATGTGGCCAGCCCCCTGCACCCGAAGGTAGGTCTTGGGTTGCACGGCTCTGGACACCAGTCGGTCGGCATGCCGATCGATCGGAATGAAAGTGTCGGCCGTGCCGTGCATCATCAGCAGCTTGGTGCCGATGTGCCCGATGCGTGCAGCATTGTCGAACGATCCATCCATCACGTACGATCCGGGGATGTTCACGATGGTGCCCGATTGCACCAGGGCTTCGGCATTGTAGTAGGGGGCTTCCAGGATCACGGCGGAGGCGTGGTGACGTTTGGCCGCCAGCCAGAGAGCCGGCACGCAGCCCAACGAGAAACCGTACTCCACGATCTGCGTGGTGTCCACATCCGGACGTGACCGTACATAGTTCCAGGCCAGCTCGGCATCGGCCAACAGGTCGTCTTCGGTCTCACATCGGCCGGTACTCATGCCGTATCCGCGGTAGTCGTAGATGAACACGTCAAAGCCGCAGCGCCAGAGGTACTCCACCCGCGGCCAGAAGTGGGGGATGTTCTCATCGTTGCCATGGTGGTACAACACCACCGGATGTGGCTCTACCCGCAACGAGTCTGGCTGGCGCACATAAAAGCCGTACACCGTGCTGCCATGATGCTGCAGCACCACTTGTTCGCGAGCGCTTGCCGGGATCACGGCGTCTGACAGCTCATAGCTATCCAGCGGTATCGGGTCGAACATGTAGGCGTCCAGCGAACAGCCACACAGCAGGAGTGCACACATCGCAACGAGCGACCAGCCCCTTACAACCATACCATCCCTCCCAGAAACGCGCCCAGCGATCCCAGTTCGCCGATGGAGGACTCCCCTTCAAAGACGCCCGAGGAGGTGTTCACATTCGCGGCCTGCCAGATCACTTCGGCCTGGAGAGAGAATCCGGTGCCGATCGGGATCACAGCTCCGGTCATCGGACTGAACAGGAAACGGTAGGGGGACAGTTGGAAGGTGGTATGCGCACCGGCATAGACCAAGGTGCGGTCGGCCACTTCCCAGCTGAACGTGGCTTGGGCATCGGGGTAGAAACGCATGGCATCGATGGACGAAAGGTCCGTGAACATCAGCGCCCGCAGACCCAGGGTCACCTCGGGGATGGCGTCCTTTTGGCGAACAGCCCGCGCGCTTGCTCCCACGTCTACACCAACTGTCTTGTAGCCGGCCATCAGCAGGTGCGCGTTGCCATGCACCGTGATGTGCTCCGACGCGCCGTGGGCCATGCCGGCCGTAACGTAGGGAACGAATCCGACGGGAGACGAAGAGGGTACGATCGGTCCGCCGACGGATCCGGTGATGATGGTCTGCCCACGTTCCAACACCCGCACCGGTGCGCCGGCGCTACACGCTGCCAGGGCCAGGCCTATGGCAAGGTTGCATAGCAGTACCCACACCGGCATATTCGTTGGCTGATCCGTGCTCATGTTGGTGCGAAGATACCTACGTGAGGCGCCACCATTCCGTATCCGATGATCCATCACGCCGCTCCACCGTACTCCAGGTTCCCGATCGCTCTTCGGCATCGGCGGTTGTTCGAGATGGTGCCGCATCTTCCTGCACCGTGCCGGCTGGTGGTTCCTACCAGTGCGTATCGCTCCCGTTTACTAACAACATGGGTACGCCACCGCCCCGGCACCGAGCTACCGCAGATCGCCACCATGCAGGCATGGGTGATGGACCTTGCCCGAGCGTGCGCGATCCCCGGAACGGTGATGGCCGACGACGAAGCCGACCTCCTGCTGGCCCTGGCGGTCGAAGAAGCCGGAGAGGCGTTCCGTCCGGCCGGATTGTCCGTAGCCCGCATCGTCCGCTGGAAACAAGAAGGCCATACCGTGCCCGGCGTGGTGCAGGTACTCGCCAGCAACGACACCCTAGACGTTCAGGGTATTCGCGAGGTCACACGGCTGACCACGATCTGGGCAGCGTATGAACGATTGAAAGGGGCTGGCCACCTGGATCGCGGCGACGTGTTCCAGGCCGTTGCCCACCATCTCGAAACCAACGCGCTACCGCCCGATCTGCCCACGCTGATCCTGGCCACGCATGGCGCTACGCCGGTGGATGAGCGCATTCTGACGGCGCTGGTCGGCCAGGGGTGGGACGTTGGGATCCTGTTCGCCGAACGCACCGATCACGCCGGAGCCGACCGGAGTGATGAGCTGGCCGGACGCCTCCTGGCGGCAGGCTGGGAGATCGCCGAGGCCACACCTGGTCCGCTTCCGGCTCTGCTGCCGGTGGCGTTCCCAACGCCGCGTGAAGAAGTGCGCCGCGTGATCGGACAGATCAAGCACGATCTCAGACATGGACACAGCCCCCGCCGGATGGCCGTTGTGCTTCCGTCCGACGGTAGCTACGACGTGCTGTTCCGCGAGTTGGCCCGCCAGGCCGGCGTACCGATGGTGATGCCGGATGATCGCTCGCTGTCCACCACACGCGATGCATCGGCGCTGTATGCCGCCTGCGCCGTGGTCAGCCGCAGATGGGAGCGCGAAGACGTTACCCGTCTGGCGCTCTCGGGGGCGTGCCTGCCCAACGTGCCGCTGCCGTCGTTGCTCGAAGCTGCCGACCTGTTTCGTATACACGGTGGACAGGGGGCTGCCTCGTGGCGCGAACGTCTCAATGGCGCCCGCACTGCACTGCAGGCGATCGATCCCACCGAGGCCGCCGACGACGACCGACAGATGCGCCGCTCCTTCGGGATCCTGCGGCAAGCCCTGCACGTGGTCGACGTGTTGGACCGCTGCCTGCCCACTCCGCCAGCCTCCTTCTCGGCCGCTGCTTTCGAACGCTGGTTGCTTGCCGCCGCTTCGGCGCTCGAGCTATCCCTGTCGGACGCGCTGGCAGAGACCATCTCGTGGTATCGCCGGATCGCCGAACACCATGGTCTGGCCGATGCCTCGCTGGCTGTCCATGTGGACCGGTGGTGGCGTATCGTCCGAGGGAGGATGATCGACGTGTCCACGTCGGGTTCTGCGGGCGTTGCCGTGCTACGAGCGATGGATGCACGCCTGGCCGAGTTGGACACGGTGTACGCACTCGGCCTGACCGATGGACTGATGCCCCAGCGACGCACCGACGTGGTCGAAGAGTTCTTTCTGGGATCGGTACCGCAGTTGATGGACAGGGAAAGCTGGCAGGACGTGCTCTGTGCCGTTGGGGAAGGGGGCGATGTGATCCTTACCCGCAGCGAGACGATCGATGACGACGACACGGTGCCTTCGATGTTCTGGGACGATGCCCGGCAGTGGCTGGACCAGCAGCGGGTTACGCTGCCAACGCGATCGGTAGAGGTTCTGCAGGCGCAGGCCGACCGCCTGATCCTGTCTGCAGCCGAGTCGGCTGCGTGGGTCGGTCGTAGCGCTGCCATGGATGCTCAGACGCAGCATGGTGTGGATCGGGCCCTGCTGGATGCCGCAACCGAAGAGCCGTTGGGTCAGGACGAGCTGGCACCGATCAGCCCATCGCGTCTGGACACCATGCTGGCGTGTCCGTATCGCTACTTCGGCACCAAGTTGATGCGCCTGGATCAGCCCGCAGAGTCGGACGAAATGCTCACACCGCTGGAACGAGGAACGCTGATGCACACCGTGGCACAGCGCTTCATGCAGGACCTGCAGGAAGCCCCCTTCCCCGAGAACGGCACCGTTGATGACCTGCGTCGGGCGCTGGTTCGACTGGCTCCGCGGCACATCGATCAGTTGCTGCCCGTGCTCGAAGGCGTGTTCCGCACCACGCGGCAGCGGCTGCCACGTGGATACCTGTACGACCCCGCCGAGGAGCAGGCCTTCTTCGATGGTCCGAACCGTGCCGGCCTGCTGCGTCGATGGCTGATGATGGAACTGCAGGAGCAGTCGTCCGAAGAGGCGTTCTTCCCGGTGCTGTTTGAACTGGAGATCGACGAACCCATCGAGATCGTGCCGGGCATGGTCGAGCGCGTGAAGCTGCGCATCGACCGTGTGGATGCGCGTATCGACGGTGACCAGGTTGCCATTCGCGTGGTGGACTACAAGACCTCTACGGGAGCATCCCCCCGTGAGATCTTGAACGGAGAGAGCACGCAGATGCCGCTCTACATGATCGCTATCCGACAGTGGTTCCAGCATCGGGGCATCGACGTAGACGTAGACCAGGCCGCCTATCACATATTCGGAAAGCACCCGTTCTCTACCAGTGCGCCAAAGAGAAGCACGGCGCTGCACTACGGCGTGGGGCCTCGGGAAAAGAACCAGACGGTGGGCCAGCTGGCGCGGGCTACTCCATGGGTAACGCAAGGTGTGAGCGCTGTGCGCAGCGGACGCTACCCGGTGCTCCCTCGGGAGGGGGCGTGCCAGTATTGCCACTTGCGCGAGCTGTGTCGGATCGAAGAGTGGGGAGCCGCATCTATGGATCACGAATCAGAAGGAACGTCATGACCAGCCGACGGAGAATGCCGGTAAAGCCCCTTTCCGCCAAGGACCTGCGATGGTCGTGTCCACTGCAGCAGCTGCCGTTCAAGTCCACGCGGGAACTGGAACCATTGGACCGCATCGTAGGGCAGGACCGTGCCGTGGAAGCACTGCGGCTGGGAGCGCGCATCCGCTCACAGGGGTACAACATCTGGGCTTCGGGTGTGGTGGGCACCGGACGGATGACCACCGTGCGGACGATCCTGGACGAAGTGAAGATGGACGCCGCTACGCTTCATGATTTTGCCTACGTGCACAATTTCAAGCAGGCCGAGCAGCCGGTGCTGCTGCGGTTCGCCGCCGGTGAAGGGCGCGTGTTCTGCAGAATGATGGACGATGCCCTGGCCGTTCTGAAGCGCCGCATTCCGAGTCTGTTCGAAGAGGAGCAGTTCCAGGAGGAACGCAAGGCCATCATTCAGAAGTACCAAGCCATGGAAGAGGGTCTGCTCAAGCAGTTCGACGAGCAGCTGCGTCCACAAGGCCTGGTCCTTGGTCAGGTGCAGGAAGAAGACGGCACCACCCACACGGAGATCTTTGCCGTGCTGAACGACCAGCCGGTTACGATGGACGACGTGGTAGAGGCCCTGAGCAAGAAGGCGATCTCCGAAGCGGAGTTCCAGACCATCAAGGAGCGTTACGAGACCTACTCCGAGCAACTCAGCGAGATCGGTGGGCGCTCCGTGCGGATCGCGGCCGACTTCCGCAAGGAACTGTCCAAGCACGACCAGGCGGCCGTTGGTGTGCTGATCGCCGGAGTATTCGCCGACATTCGCGTGAGCTTTCCGCGGGACCGCGTAGAGCAGTACCTGAACGGTGTGACCAAGCACATCCTGGACAATCTTGAGGAGTACGTCAAACTCCATGCCGCGCGCATCGCTGGAGTGCCGGACGAAAAGGTCGACGAAGCCGTGGAGGCCCTGTCCGAGAAGTACACCGTGAACCTGATCGTAGACAACTACGATCAGCGCCTGGCGCCGGTGATCGTGGAAACGTCGCCAACCTATGCTACGCTGTTCGGCACCATCGAGCGCCGGGTAGACGCCCGCGGCTTTGCCGTGAGCGATTTCTCGCAGATCCGCGCCGGCAGCCTGCTGCGAGCCGATGGCGGATTCATCGTGATGAATGCCACGGACGTGTTGGCCGACATGAACATCTGGACGGCGCTCAAGCGCGTGATCCTCTATGGCCAGCTGGAGATCCAGAACATGGATACGCAGTTCCAGCTGAACACGCTCAAGCCCGATACCATCAAGCTGAACGTGAAGATCATCCTGTTGGGCGACCGCTCGATCTATCATGCACTGTGGGAGGCCGATGAGGACTTCCACAAGATGTTCAAGGTGCATGCCGAGTTCGACGACGATACGCACCGCACGCCGCACATGGTGATGAACTATGCGCACTTCTTTGCCAAGATGGCCGAGGATGAAGAGATGCTGCACTGCGATCGTTCCGGTGCAGCGGCCCTTGTGGAGTGGGCAGTAGCCTACACCGAGAAACAGGAGCGCATCACGCTGCAGTTCAGCTATGTGGCCGACCTGCTGCGCGAGGCGGAATACTTTGCTCGCGCTGCCGGAGCCAGCATGATCTCTCGCACGCATGTGCGCCACGCGTTGGAGCAACGGCGCTGGCGAAGCAACAGTCGCGATGAGCGATTAAGAGAGGAGATCGCCAAGGGCTCGTTGCTGATCGATGTCAAGGGAGACCGAGTGGGACAGGTGAACGGTCTTACGGTGTATCAGGCCGGCATCGTGGCCTACGGGAAACCGTCGCGCATCACCGCAACCGTGAGTGCCGGCAACCAGGGCATCATCAACATCGAGCGCGAGGTGGATCTTTCCGGAGCCATTCACAGCAAGGGTGTGCTGATCCTGTCCGGACTGCTGCGGTCGCTCTTCTCACGATCTCAATCCATGTCCTTCACGGCCAGCATTGCCTTTGAACAGTCCTACGGTGGCGTGGACGGAGACTCTGCCAGCGCGGCCGAGATCATCGCGTTACTGTCGGCCATCAGCAACATCCCGATCATCCAGGACCTTGCCATTACCGGATCGATCAATCAAAAGGGCGACATTCAGCCGGTAGGGGGCTTGAACGAAAAGATCACGGGATTCTTCGAGGTCTGTCACGACCGCGGACTCACCGGTACGCAGGGCGTGGTGGTGCCCAAACAGAATGTGGGCGACCTGATGCTTCGCGAAGATGTGGTAGAAGCCGTGCGAAAGGGTAAGTTCGCATTGTACCCTGTGCAACGTCTGGAGGAAGCCGTGGAGCTGTTGATGGGCATGCCGGCCGGCACGATCCAGGCCGATGGTAGATTCCCGTCTGGCTCCGTGTATGCCAAGGTTCAGGCCAACCTCGACGTGCTTCACAAAGCCTCGAGAAAGAACGACCATGAGCGTCGTTGATCACTATTCCCGTCGCATTCGAGCCATAGAGGACAGGGCCAGACAAGGGCAGGTGGCCGCAGGTCTTCTCGAATTGCAGGGGCTGTATGAAGAGATCCTGAACACGGGTCACGACGACCTGTTGGCAGAACTCTGTTGTTCGATCGGTCAGATGCACAGCGACCGTTCGGATTACCGCCGTGCGTTGATCTGGCTTGATCGTGCCTACAGCATCAGCCGAGCCCGTGGCCACGACGAGAATCTTGCCGTGGCTACCGGCAACATGGGGCGCGTGTACCATGTGATGGGAGATCTGGACCAGGCCATCATCTGGTATGAACGGTCGTACGAGATCATGCAACGGATCGACACACAGCTCGGTTCTGCCTCAGTGGTCTTGAATCTGGGCATGCTGTACGAGGCCCGAGGAGAATTCCCAACGGCTCTGGAGCGCTTCCACCGCGCCTTGGATCAATTCATGGAGCTCCAGCACGAGATCGGGTTGGCCAAGACCTACGGCGCACTGGGCGACCTGTACCGCGAGACCGGCGAGTACGCCCAGGCCATGACGTGGTATCGCAAAGCACTCGAGGTCTATGAGCGCCAGCAGAACGAGATCGCAATGGCGCTGAAGTATGCTCAGATCGGGATGTCGCATACGGAAGTCGAAGAATATGAAGATGCCATAGCATCGCTTGAGCGAGCGCTGAAACTGGCTGAAGAGAATGATGTTCTGCGCGAATCGGTGATCGCGCGCCGAGCGCTTGCCGATGTCCTGCAGCGCACGTGCTGTCTGGACGAGGCCTATATCCATGCCACAAAGGCTCGGCTCGGCGCACAGCATCTCGACCTGAAGCCCGAGATCCAGCACTGCGATCGCATCCTGGGCTTGATCGCTCGGGACATGGGCGATCCTGTTGAAGCCGAGCAACGCCTGCGTGATGCCCGCGCATTATCCATCCGCATGGAACTCGACAAGCCTCGGCTGGACGCCACCACGGCGCTGTATCGGCTGCTCAGAGACGACCGACCCGTTGAAGCGCTGGCATTTCTCGAAGAGGCTACCGACATCCGAGAGCGCATGTTGGGCGAGCAGAAGCAGCGGCGGCTGGCCATGTTGGACATGGAGCATCAGATCAGCCAGGAGCGCCAGGAGTACGAACGGCAGGTGGCTGAACAAAAGGCCCTGCAGGAGCAGCAACGAAGTCTGCTCACGAACGTGATGCCCGAGATCGTGGCCGACCGATTGATCCGCGGTGAATCCATGATCGCCGATTCCTTCACCGATGGTTCGGTCCTCTTCCTGGACCTGGTCCAGTTCACCAAGATGGCCTCCACGATCTCGGCGCAACATGTGGTGCACCTGTTGAACGCCGTGTTCCGCGAGTGCGACATCATCATTCAGCGGCATGGCCTTACCAAGATCAAGACCATCGGCGATGCCTATCTGGCTGTGGGCGGTGTTCCCGAGCCCCTTGCCGATCACGACCGGAAAATGGCCCAGGCCGCTCTCGAGATCCAGGAGCGCCTGGCGAACCTGACCATTCAGATGCCGGAAGAGTATGGGCAGTTGAATTGGGACGGCATGATCAACGAACTGGACCTGCGGATCGGACTGCATTGCGGCCCCATCACCGCCGGCATCATCGGCGAACACCGGATCGCCTATGACGTCTGGGGCGATACCGTGAACGTGGCGGCGCGGATGGAGCAGACCAGTGAGTCGGGTCGGATCCAGGTTTCAGAGGCTTTCGCCGAGCGATTACGCCTTGTGCGTGGGATGCAGTTGGTTGCTCGTGGAGAGATCGACGTCAAAGGCAAGGGGCTGATGCACACCTACTGGCTGCAGCGCGCCGCTACCGACTGATCTCGATCAGCTGGGCCGTCAGCGCTGCCAGGGCCCGGCGTTGCTCGGCCAGGTAATGCTGGATCCGCGTGATGTTCGTAGTGCAGTGCTGTGCCTGGTGCAGATCCCCAACGCCTACAAACAGGGCCAGCCCCTTGGCATAACAGAGTAGGGCTTCTGCGCACGCGCCGGTGGTTGCATAGATCGCGCCGGACCGAGCGGCCGCAACCGCCATACCGCGCCGGTCGCCGATCTCCCGGAACAGGGCCTCGGCGCGCCGAAGACGGTCGAGTGTGGCTGCTGCCACATCCGCCGAAATGATCGGGGAAAGGGTTTCACTGTCTCGTAAAGATCCCGGATGGGCATCGGCAGGCTGACCGCTTTGCCCGGACATCTCCGACGCTTCGAGACGCTCCAGCAATCCCGACAGCTCGTCGAGCAGAGCATCAATGCCGTCGGTGGGCAGGGGAGCGGTGAACATGGTGTTCGATGATCAGTGACGGAAATGCCGCATGCCGGTAAAGATCATGGCCAGGCCTTTCTCGTTGGCGGCGGCGATCACCTCGTCGTCTCGCACGCTGCCTCCGGGCTGGATCACGCACGTGGCGCCGGCCTCGGCTGCCTGCAGCAGGCCGTCCGCGAACGGGAAGAAGGCATCCGAGGCAACCGCGCAACCGGCAAGGTCCAGTCCGGCATCCTTAGCCTTGCTCACGGCGATGCGTGCCGAATCGACTCGGCTCATTTGTCCTGCACCGATACCCAGTGTGCGATCGGCCATGGCATACACGATGGCGTTGCTCTTGACGTGTTTGGCTACCTTCCAGGCGAACATCATCGCGCGATGTTCGGCGTCCGACGGCTCGCGGTCCGTAGCCACCTTCAGCGCCTCGGCATCCAGCAGCGGCGTATCCGATGTCTGCACTAAAAAGCCCCCTGCCACGGTGCGCACGTCCATGCCCAGTTCGCGTTGCAGCGCCGCAGTATCCATGCGGATCAGGCGTCGGTCGCGCTTCTTCTGCAAGCGCTCCAGCGCTTCGGCGGTGTAGGAGGGCGCGATGATCACTTCGGTGAAGATGCTGTGGATCTGGTCGGCGAAGGCCAGGTCGACCTCGCGGTTCACGCACACGATGCCGCCGAAAGGGCTTACGGTGTCGGTAGCAAAGGCCTTATCCCAAGCCTCGAGCAGGGTGCTGCCGGATCCCACACCGCAGGGGTTGTTGTGCTTGATGATGCACACCGTGGGTTCGTCGAACTCCAGGCTCAGCTTGGCCGCACCGTCGATATCCAGGATGTTGTTGTACGAGAGTTCCTTGCCGTGCAGCTGAGTAAAGACGCTGCCGAACGAACCGTAGAGGGCAGCCTGCTGGTGCGGATTCTCGCCATATCGAAGGGGGCTTTCCAGCTTCAGCGGCAGGCTGGACTCGGCGTCGAACCCGCGATCGGGAATGCGGCTGCCGAGGTAGTGGCTCACCATGGCATCGTACCGTGCAGTATGCGCAAAGGCCTCGAACGCCAACTGTTCGCGAAAGGCCACGGGGATCGAACCGGACGTGAGGTGTTCGACCACGGTGGCGTAGTGCTTCGGGTTGACCACGATGCAGGTGTGCTTGTAGTTCTTGGCCGAGGCGCGGACCATGGCGGGACCGCCGATGTCGATGTTCTCAATGAGTTCTTCGTGGGAAGCCCCTTGCCGAGCCAGCGTCTGCTCGAACGGATACAGGTTCACCACAGCAAGGTCGATCGAGCGAATGCCATGTTCGTCCATCTGGCGAACGTGGTCGGGGTTGTCCAGCAGGCCCAACAATCCGCCGTGGATCTTCGGATGCAGTGTCTTCACGCGTCCGTCCATGATCTCCGGAAAGCCCGTTACGTCCGACACCTTGGTCACGGGAACACCCGCCTCGGCCAGCGCAGCCGCCGTGCCGCCGGTGGAAATGATCGAGATCCCTAGCTGGTGGAGTTCACGAGCCAGGTCAACAATGCCGGTCTTGTCGGATACGGAGAGGAGGGCGGTGGTCATAAGGGCGAGGGGTTAGGGGCGAGGGGTTAGGGGCGAGGGGTTAGGGGCGAGGGGTTAGGGGCGAGGGGCTAAGGACCTAATACTAAACGCTAAACGCTAAACGCTAAACGCTAAACGCTAAACGCTAGACGCTAGACGCTAGACGCTAGACGCAAAGTTCGCGGTCTTGTCGGGGAGAGACGAACCGGGTTTTCCACAACCTCCAAGCCATGATACAGAAAGGACTTGTTCGAAACGACCACATGACCGATGTTTGACCGCCCGACCAGTCGGTCGGAAACGAGTAGACATCCACGCTTGCAGGTGCAGACATGGCAACAGCACTCGATCGATCGGTGATCACGTGCGACATGGAGGGCATCATCGAGACCTATTCCGACGGTGCCGAGCACATGTTCGGATACACGAGAGAAGAGACGATCGGACGTCTCCGCGTTAGCGCCTTCTCTCCGGGCGAGGTGATCCTGCAGAATCTGAAGACGTGGTTGACCACAGCCGACCAGGATGGCGAGTGGGTGGGCGAAACGAATTTCATTCGAAAGAACGGTGAACACTTTGGAGCGCGGATCCGCATTACTCCAACGTTCAAGGAGGGCAGGCAGGTAGGGTACTGTGGCGTGACCGAGGAGCTGGGATCACGCGTCGACGTACCGATCAAGGGCTCGACGAAAGCCATCCGCTGGTTGGTCATTACTCGAGCCCCCTTCCTGACGGCGGCGATCACCCCGGTAGCGATCGGGATCGCCTATGTGTCCGGCGTGCTTGGCGTGGCCATCCATTGGCCATCGGCCCTGCTGGCACTGTTGGGTGTGATGCTGCTGCACCTTGCCAGCAACGTCTTCAACGACTATTACGATGTGAAGAGCGGCACCGACCAGGCCAACACCTCGTACTTCGTGCAGTACTCCGGTGGCAGTCGGGCCATCGAGATGCGGCTGATCGACCTTGCCGGAACGCGGAACGTTGCCGTGGCATTGATGGTGGGAGCGCTGGTCATTGGTTTGTACCTGACGGCGACCATTGGCATGGGAGTGCTTGTGCTGGGTCTGACCGGACTGGTGTGTGGATACTTCTATACCGCGCCGCCGGTGCGCCTTGTTGCACGACGTGGAGTGGGTGAGATCATCATTGGGCTGGCCTTTGGACCGCTGATCACTTCGGGAATGGCCTATGTGCTAACGGGTGGGTTCGCATGGCAGGCATTCCTGGTCGGGATCCCGGCAGGTCTTCTCACAACGAACATCCTGGTGATCAATCAGGTGCCTGATGTGCGTGGGGACGCCGCCACAGGCAAGAACCACTTGATCGTCACGTTCGGCGTAGGGTCAGCCCCGATGATCTGGGCATTCTTCTGGTTGTCCAGCATCGCGTTGACGGTGTGGCTAGCCCTCAGCTTGCCGAAGCCGGCCCTCGTGGCCTCTGCAGGCACTAGCCTGGTCTACGGCACCTGGGTGCTGATGTACATGCGCAAGCATCTACACCAGCGTTCGCTGGTCAAGGCCAACATCAACACGATCTATCTACAGATCGTTGTGACCATCCTCTTTGCGATCGCTTTAGCGTTCTAGACGCCAGACGCCAGACGCTAGACGCTAAACGCTAAATGCCGCCACCGCCTCGTCGGCCACGTGAAAGCTTCCGCAGATAAGCGTAGGGCCGCGGAAACATCGTTCAATGCGCTACTATCAAGGGCATGGTCTGGGCGTGGCCGTCCAACGAAGCCACAACAAAGTACAGTCCGTTCGCAAGCTCGACCGTGGACACCTCCGCGACACCATCCGAAAGGTAGCGGATCGGTACGTCGACGGTTCTACCCATACCGTCGATGACGCGCAGGCTGCTTCCGGCCAGCACGTTCGTTACGGTGCACCACTCGGTAGAGGGGTTCGGATGTATGGCTGGCTCTGCTAGGCCGCCCACCTGGTTGTCGGCCGAAGACGTGCCGCCGCGCAATGCTCCGGTCCATTCAGGAAGCGAGTCCAATCGGAACAGGAACAGGTCGCCAGACGTCAGGACAACGGCTATCGAGCGCGCATCTGGCGCAATGGCCGCCAGGTGCGAGCTTCCCGGCAGCTTGGCAAGCCGTTTGACCAGCGCGTCGTCGGAGACGGAGTATAACATCAGTGTTGAGTCTGCAGCGTTCTCCACGATGGCAAAACGCGTCTCGAGCACCCGAAGGGCGACCTTGCTACGTGGGATCACATCCCAATGGTTGGACGAACCGTCGGGTCTGGAGAGTACAGCACCGGTATTGACGTCGAACATGACATCGGAGACAAGTGCGGAGTCGCCAAAAAGCATGGGTGGATGGATAAAGTAGCCCGCCTCGAGATTCCCATTGCGCCAATAACTCTTGTCATCGGCATTGAAGCTCATCCCAGACCCTTGGAATCCCCATGCTCGATTGGCTTGATATCGATCTATGCGCAACTCCGAATAGCGTTCTGGTTGATCATACTTCTTGACATCCCAAGGCTTCTCAGCTCCAGTACTCACGTGCACCGATGTTGCGAACCGATGGATGCTGGAGTAGGCGCCGCAGTTGCCGAAGATGTTTGCCGAAATATCGATGTAGTCTTGGTCGGTATCGATCGCATCTATGATAAACCGCGGAACACAATTGGGGTACCGGAACCGACCGGACCAGATCTCGGCAGCAGACCGAGAGATCACCCGGACGAAGTAATCACGGTAGGTCGTCCCCTCGACGGGATCCTCTCTGACCTGGATGCGGTCGCCGTGATCGCCATTCCAGACGGTGAGCCATTCATTAGAACGAGAGCTGATCTCCGGGGAACGTTCGATGATCGTATTGGTGAGCGGATCGATCAAGAACCGGACGAAGGAGGCATCACGCCAAAGCGTAAGAGAGCGCCCCTGTTCCTCGTATCGGAGTCGGATGATGTTCTTTCCGCTGACCACTGCATGATCCGTGATGGATGCGTCGCTGTCCACGACGGTAACAACAGTGTCGACAAAAGTCTCTGAGCCGTCATGCCACTCAAACACCACTCGTAACGGATGCGCTCCTAGGTCGCTGAACTGCCGTGAAATGGTGTGTCCGGAGTCTACTCCCGGCTCCGACCCTGTAAACTCCCAAAGGAGCCTCTTTAACCCAACTCCGGTGCGGTACGCTTGAGCACGAAACTGCAGCGTGGCACTGCGCTTGGCTGGTGTGACAAAGGAGACTTCGATCCAGCCATCAGGCGGAGGGGGAGCGATGGCGTATCGATACAGCGTAAGGCTCCGAGAGCCGTTGGGGTTTGGCGTCATCGCGAAGGCTGACCGGCCCTGCCGGCCGCTGGATAGCCACTGAATAGCCTTGCTCATTGCTCGAAGGGTATCCCCAGTGTGCACTACGCGCTGTGTCGCGATCGTGGTGCCTTCTGGCGTGCTGCTTGTTGAAAGCGAGTGTAGCCAGTCGTTGCAGGGGAGACCGCCGACGCCGATCGTGTCGACTTCGGGAGTCCGAGCATTGAAAACGTGTGACCGGAACCAGGACTCATCTGCGATATCATCATACCTCCATCTGGCATCATCGTGGCCGATCGGACACGTTGTGCCTCCGGCTCCTTCGCACAGAGGGCGCAACGCCGTGGATTCGGTAGGGTCTAGCTTGATCCACATGCAGTCGACTCGTTCAACCCAAAGCGGACCAGAAGGACCACTCCAGCATCCGATTTGTGAAGCGTACTCACCCGACCGTGACAACGTGAGCGCCCCACTCCCACTTTGAAACTCGCCTGAGAGCTTGCGGCAACTATCTGACAGTGTAATGATATACCCGCCGTCAAATTCGTCCGGTATCGAACTCCACCAGGCATGAAACACCTTCCCCGGCATACTCAGCGCCAGCACGCTACCG
The DNA here is from genome assembly GCA_024711065.1 of bacterium. GTDB lineage: Bacteria > Bacteroidota > Ignavibacteria > Kapaibacteriales > Kapaibacteriaceae > OLB6. Next base: position 4,449 of record JANJTN010000196.1, on the reverse strand, counting down.
TCCCCGGACCAAACGTGCCGCGTATTAGAGATCTTGGACGAGGAATGTCCGCGGCGACTGTAGATCGCGCCCGAGGGTTGCGCATCCCATAGAGTGTCGACCCGAATCGTATCAAACGTCTCGGTTGAAAGGACTGTCAAAGCAAAATAGTACCACTCCTTAGCACCGATGCTGTCACTTCGGGTTGCCAGAATGTAATCAAGGCTCCAGATCTCGCGACCGTCTGGCGTGATCGTGGATGCGGCACGTCCGTAGGTTGACTCGCCCGTTCGCTGTTCGCGATACAGTACTTCTCCGCTCGAGCAGTCCACAACGAGCATGATGTACCCGGTTGAGGGTTCATTCAGTCGAGAGATGTCAAACAGAAATACACCGATCGAGTCACGATCGTCAAACGACGACTGAGGAGTTGTCCGGCGCTGGAATCCGAGGTCGCTTTGCCCTTCGATCGAGACCTGGAGACTCCAGAGCTCTTCAAACTCCTGGCCGTCGGCTGGAGCAAATGCCAGCAGACATAGTAGTAGGGTCGCAACAACAAGGGATCGGACTCGCATCATAGGTAACCTTACGTGTCGTTCGAGCGAATCGCAAGCACCGCCTCGTCGGCCACGTGAAAGCTGCCGCAGATCAACGTGGGGCCGCGCATGCGCGCGCGCGTAACAGCATCGGCTACGGACGCATGTGTGCTGATGCGCTTGAATCCGGCGCGCTCGGCAAGCACCTGCAGTTCCGGTATCTGAGCGGCGCGCGCGATGTTTGGTGTGCAAAGGTGTAGACTGCTCGTGATCGGCTGCAGTTCGTTGAGCATGCCCAGAATGTCCTTGTCGCGCATGGCGCCAAAGACCACATGGAAACTATGGTCGTGGTATCCGGCGTCGAGCAGGGTCTGCCGCAAGGCACGAATGCCGCCGGGATTGTGACTCACGTCCAGGATCGTTGCCGGATGCGTATCCATCATCTGGATCCGACCTTGCAGTCCGGTGTTGATGCGAACGCGCCGCAGACCGTCGCGCACGTGTTCTTCATCGATGAACCACACCGATCGCAGGGCCGGCAGGCTGGCCAACACGGTGCCCAGGTTCTGGGCCTGATGCCGACCGGCCAGATCGGTTTCGTAGTAGTTCAGAAACTCGCCGGAGATCACCGAGGTGGACATCGTCAGGTCCGGATGGATCGCATCTACATCCACCCGCACGACGTCCTCGGCAATGGACAGCGTGGTATGGACGGACTCGGCTCGTTGTTCAAAGACCTGGCGCAGGGCCTGACGCTCCTCTTCGGTGGCTGCAGCCGATAATGCGCCGGCTCCGATGATGGCCGGAGCCCCTTCCTTGATGATGCCGGCTTTTTCGCCGGCGATCTTCACCAGCGTGTCGCCCAGGTATTCCATGTGGTCGTAGTCGATGGACGTGATGATCGACGCCAGGGGGCTGACCACGTTCGTCGCATCGAGGCGTCCACCCAGTCCTGTCTCGATCACGGCCACATCCACTCTGCGCTCGGCGAAGTGGGCAAACGCCATCGCCGTGGTGATCTCGAAGAACGTGCCGTCCACGGCCTTGGCCGCCGTCATTAGCGGCCGTGCAAGTCGCACGATGTCATCATCGGAGATCATCTGACCATTGATCCGGATCCGTTCATTGAACAACCGGATGTGCGGCGAAGTATACAGACCCACCTTGTATCCGGCTTGTTGCAGGATACTGGCCAACATGGCCGAAGTACTGCCCTTGCCGTTGGTGCCGGCGATGTGCACCACCGGCAGGCGTAGGTGTGGGTTGTCTACAAGGTCCAGTAGGTGCTCCGTGCGCTCCAGCCCCGGTTTGATACCGGCGTGGTAGGTCATCGCAAAGAGTTCATCGAGAAGGGGGCTGATCGACATACCGCGTAATTACGAAAACGCCCCGTATCCATTGGCTGGATACGGGGCGTTGCGTTCAGGTGCTGTTACGGCGAGGGGTTAGTCTTCGACCGACTCGCTGGATTCGAGGTCCTCGATGGACGTTTCGGCGGAGGCTCCACCGTCGCCGTCGTACTTGTCGGCGTTCGGCACCGGGTGGTTGGCGTTGTACTTCGCGATCTCTTCTTCCGACTTGCCGCGGAGGTACTCCACAGCCGAAAGAACGATCTTCTTCTGCTCCTTGTCGAACTCTACCACGTTGAGCGGCAGAATGTCGTCCGGATTGAAGAACTCGGCGATGTTGCGCACCGGAGCGAAGCTGAGCTGCGACACCGGAACGAAGCCGTCCACGCCTTGCGGCAGTTCCACGATCACACCCTTGTCGATGATGCGAACGATCTTGCCTTCGGTCTCGGTACCGACACCGAATTCATTCTCGAACACATCCCACGGGTTCTCGCTGATCTGCTTGTGGCCCAGCGAAATACGGCGATGCTCGTCGTCGATGGCCAGAACCACAACGTCCAGCTCGTCGCCCTTCTTCACGAATTCGCCTGGGTGACGGATCTTCTTGGTCCAGCTCAGGTCGGAGATGTGCACCAGACCGTCCACACCCGGCTCCAGCTCGACGAAGACGCCGAAGTTGGTCAGGTTGCGGACCGTGCCCTTGTGCACCGAGCCCATCGGGTACTTGGCTGTGAGGTCGTTCCACGGATCCGGCTCGAGTTGCTTCATGCCAAGAGCCAGCTTGCGGTCGGTCTTGTCGATGTTCAGCACCACGGCGTTCACCATCTGTCCCAGAGCCACGCTCTGCGACGGATGCTTGATGTGCTGGGTCCAGCTCATCTCGCTGATGTGGATCAGGCCTTCCACGCCCTTCTCGATCTCGATGAAGGCACCGTAGTCGGTCAGGGAGACCACCTTGCCGGTGACCTTCGTGCCGGGCTCGTACTTCTCGCCGATCTCATCCCACGGGTGCGGGGTGAGCTGCTTCATACCCAGCGAAATGCGCTTGCGGTTCGGATCGTAATCCAGGACCACAACCTTCACCTGCTCGTCCAGCTGCACGATCTCGCTCGGATGCGAGACGCGGCCCCACGAGAGGTCCGTGATGTGCACCAGGCCGTCCACGCCACCGAGGTCGACGAAGACGCCGAAGTCGGAAATGGCCTTGACCACACCTTCCAGGACAAGCCCCTTTTCGAGGGTGCCCAGGATCTTGTTGCGTTGTTCAGCAAGCTGCTCCTCGAGCAGCACTTTGTGGCTTACCACCACGTTCTCGCTCGGATGGTTCACTTTGACCACGCGAACGTCGAGCGCGCGACCGACCCAGGCGTCGAAGTCCCGCACCGGACGCACATCGATCTGCGAACCCGGGAGGAAGGCTTCAATGCCCAGCAGGTCTACCACCATGCCGCCCTTGATGCGGCGCAGGATGCGGACCGGCGTTACGGTCTGCTCTTCATGCAGCTTGAGAATGTCTTCCCAGGTCTTCATGAAGTCGGCACGACGGCGCGACAGGATCAGACGGCCTTCGGCATCTTCGATCTTTTCGACGAAGACGTCTACCTGGTCGCCAGGGGTAAGGGTTTCGGCGCCAACGAATTCTGCGCGCGGCACGATGCCCAGCGACTTGAATCCGATGTCGACCAGGATCTCGTCCTTGGTAACGGACACGACCCGGCCGTGCACCATTTCGTCTTCCTTCACCTTCGACAACGAATCGTCGAACATGGTGCGGAAGGCATCATCATCCATGGCAACTGCGTCGAGATCGCCTTCGAGAATGGCCGTCAACGCCGTCCGCTTGGAAGGGGCTGCCGGTGCTTCTGGTGTCGGGGTCTCTGCGGCAGCGGCTACGGCTTCCATGCTGACGTCTTCTTGGGACGCAGCTGACTCTTGTTCAGACATAAGAACTCCTCGATCGAATCCGTGGCGCGGCCCTCCGCCATCGGTCGATCAACAATGGATCGTGGTACATGTGTAAGGGCCTGAAAATCGGGCTACAAAGATACGATAATGCACTGATGCACTCATGCACTGATGTGTAAATGCACTGATACACTGATACACTGATGCACTAATGCACTAATGCACTGATGCACTGATGCACTAATAAGCTAATCCATTGCCGATCAATGAGTTAGCATATTTGCCCATTAGTGCATAAGTGCATGAGTGCATTTACACATCAGTGCATCAGTGCATTTACACCCCAGTGCAAGAGTGCGTCAGGCCAGATCGATCTCGTACGCACCAAGGCGCTCGTCGATCGCCAGGGGGATCTCGCCGTACGGCGTATCCAGGACCACGGGGTCGGTGATCTCGATGCCTTCCAGCATGGCGCTTTCGCGCTGGAGTTCAGCCAACCAGGTATAGAGTGTTGGGCTTACAGCCACCTCGCGCGGTGCGCGTCCGTGCTGCTGCACGAATCGCTCCACGGAGGAGAACACTTCATCAAAGGCATCGAACCAATCCATACCGTACTGACAGCAAATGGCTTGCCAAAGTTACCAGGCTGTTGCTGTTGCTGTTGGCTGTTGCTGTTG
>JANJTN010000179.1 GCA_024711065.1 bacterium | reverse complement strand
TAGGGGCAACCTCAGCTCAGAAACATGCTATCGATGCGCCGCTGTTTCCGTTAGACTCGTTGACGTGGGTCGATACTCCAACACCTACTGCAAGCGAGCTCAGTGGCAAGTTCACCGTTTTCCACTTCTGGGCTAGTTGGTGTGCACCGTGCTTGAAGCATCTTCGTGTGGTGCAGCAACAAGCGACCACTTACCAAGCCAACGTCAACACCATTCTTGTTGCCTGGGCTGCAACGAGCGCCGACTCCGTAAGAGCCATGCAGGATCGATACGCCATGCCCGCGCGGTGGTGCATCGACCCGACAAACAGTCTGCTTTTCAAACACTATGGAGCGTACGGTTTGCCTTATGCGGTCGTGCACGACGGAACAGGCGTTGCAATATGGGAAGGCAACGGAATCTATCTCACCGACAGCCTCTTGTCGGTCATCACAACGGGTGAGCAACCGTTGCTCGACCCTTCGGATGAACAGCGTACGATCTTCAGTTTGTCGATCCGACAAGCGCTACCGTCAGACAAGAATCTCATGGGGATTGACACCGCGAACGGCCGGTTGTCCTTCACCGCACGTGGACTACCTCCTGATGCTATCGTCCGTGAAGTAGCCCGGTTTCTTGGGCACAAGTACCTACAGGCTTCGGTTCAGGGTGAGTGGAATGGGCGCATGTTCAACGTCGAACTCAGCATCTCGAAAGCAGTATCGAACGATTCCATCCGAGACGCCATTCTGATGCAACTCAACATGGCAATGGGCATCCGTTCCTCGATCACGTATCAAGAGCGTTCGATAGTGACCGTAGGGATCGGAGATAGTACACGGTTTCAACAGCTCACTTGTAGTGAAGGCAGCGCTTCCACGGGTCAAGATTCATCAGGATTGTCAGCATCGAACACCCGTATTGGATCAGCACTTTCAGCGTTTTCACGAATGGGGCGATATACGGTTGAATACATCCTTGATGAGGTCTTGAATGATTCTCGCATTTGTGTTCGAGTTCCAGCTAAGGATCAGGAGTCTGTTCATAATTGGTTTCGCAGCCACGGTCTGCGCTTGAACAACGAACAACGACTCCTCCCTCACCTGATCACGCGTTACCCTGAGAGTCACTAGTCATGTCGTACAACCCAACTGGCCCCCTATGAGAACGTTCGCCCAAACAGTCTTGACTCACGGACTCTTGATCACAGGGTTACTAGCAGTGTCCTGCACGAAGGAAGTGGCCCCGGTGAACGACAACGAGTCGTACGACAAGGCAACGTACCTCCTTCGTATCACGCCCGGCTACGGCTCCGGGGTAAAGAATGGCACCAAGGAGATCTATGGACAGAAGATCCGGTCTACCTGGGATGAAGACCTCGGGATCGTCTGGCTAGGAACGGATGAAGTGAATCTGCCGATCGCGACGATCACGCTGGAGGTGGGAGAGAACCACCCAACGGCGGACCCGCCTCATGCGGATGCTCATAACATTACGATCTCTACATCCGATGTTCGATTTGGAACGGCGGAGGAGCTGAATGCCAAGCTCTTCGTGGCAGATTATGCGATGATCCTGTTCCCCAAACGCGGCGCTGAACACTTCACCGGATTGATCCAGGGACTCACCATGAGAGAAGTGACCACCGGAGAAGAAGTGCAGGTGGCCTTCGAGTTCGTGACGGTATCAGAGTGAAGCCTAACGGTCTTCAGGTCACTTGCAGGCCTCCAGGGCCGAGCGCACTTGCGCCATGTCGACGTTCTCGTAGAACGTCTCGTTGATGGCGATCATCGGTGCGCCGCCGCAGGCGCCCATACACTCCACTTCTTCCAGGGAGTACTTGCCGTCCGGCGTGGCCTGGTTGTTGCCAATGCCGAGCTGTTCGCTTACCTGACGGTAGATGTCCATGCCACCTTTGAGCATGCAGCTCACGTTGGTGCACACCTGTACGTGGTTACGTCCCATCGGCTTCTTGAAGTACATGGTGTAGAACGAGGCCACACCCTGCACGTGCGCATAGGGGAGTTGCATCACTTCACCCACGTGTCGCATCACGTCTTCGCTCAGCCAGCCCCATTTTTTTTGCGCCATCCACAACACGGGCATCAGCGCCGCCTTGGGCTCGGGATACTTGGCCTTCAGATGGGTGATCTGGTCAAGCTCTTCGGCTGAGAACTGGATGTCAGTCATAGGGGCTAGGGGCTAAGGGTTAAGGGCTAGGATTGGCGCAAAATAAGACACGACGAGCGAACGAAGAATACTCCGCAGCTACTCCCTCGCCCTTGGCCCATCGCCCCTCGCCCTTAGGACTTGCGAAGCCGCTTCACGAACACCTTGCTGCCCACCCAGATCCGCAGGGCGATCATCACTTTGTGCAAGGCGTTCACGCGAATGCGCTTGGTAAAGACCTGATAGTCCGAGAGCTCGATCTTTTCGAGGAGACGGTAATAGATGGCGTCCATGATCTCGGCGGCTACCATGGTCATCCGCTCGTCGGGCAACAAGAGCGTGCGGGCTTTGTGATAGTGCTCTCGGGCTTTCTGGGCTTCGTAGGCCATCAGTGCCACGAAACGCTCGTCGTACACTTCGTTGCGGAGGTCTTCCTCGGTGTAGCGGAAGCGCTCCATGTCTTCCTTGGGCAGATAGATGTAGCCACGATCTTTGTCGGCCTTCACATCGCGCAGAATATTGGTCAGCTGCAGTGCATAGCCCAGGTTGATCGCGTACTCCCGGGTCTGTTCGTGCTTGTAGCCAAAGATCTCGATGCAGATCAGGCCCACGATGCTGGCAACGGAATAGCAATAGTCCTTCAGCTCGCCAAAGGTCTGGTACTGCCGTTGCGTCAGGTCTCTCTCGCACCCGTCGATCAGGGTCAGGAAATACTGCTTTGGCACGGAGAACCGCCGGACCACGCCGGCAAGCCCCATCCAGAGCGTGTTGCGATCGCCGATCTCAGATTTGCGCTTTCCGTAGGCCGGAGCGTACAACCGCTCGATCTCTTGACGCCAGAAGTTCAGCCGCTCGCGCTTGCGGTGGATCACGTCGGGTAAGGAGGATGGGTCCTCGTCCACGATGTCGTCGATCCTTCGGCAAAAGGCATACACGGCATTGATCGCCTGACGCTCCTCCCGCGGAAGGAACGAGAAGGAATAGTGGAAGCTGGTCGACCCCTGAAGGGTCAGGGTCGACGCATCTTCGGCATCCGTGTAGAGGTGCGTACTCATAAAGCTCTTACCTACGCCGTCCAATGGCCCAGCGCCAGATGATGCGAAGATAGTCAGTTCGTCCGAGAGCCGGCCGCTCCTGGTCGAGTCGGTCCACCATGGCTTCGCAGCGCTCCAGCATGCGGCTGCCGGCCAGGATGATCAGCCGGATCTCCTGGCGCATCCGCCATTGCTGCAGGTGCTGCACCACATCAGCCCCTTGCCGATACAGTTCCCGGGTCCATTCGATGGCCTGATGCACGTCAACCGGCAGGTAGCGGCGGCCGATCCCGGCATCCCGCTGCTGGTCCTGGATGAAGTTGGTGATCTGCAGGGCTGTACAGATGGCATTGCTCTTGCCAATGGCCTCCGGCGTGGCGCTGCCGGCCACACGTAGTACCAGCTCGCCGACCGGGTTGGCGGAGTAGTGGCAGTACTCGAGGACGTCGTCCCAGGACTCCGGAGCACGGAAGTCCACATCGCGCCGAAATGCTTCAAAGAGTCGGTGGAACAGGGAAGGGGGCAGGTCACAGGCGTCCATGGTGGCGTGCAAGGCCATGAACACCGGATGCCCGGTAGTGTCGATCTCGCGGTCGATGGCCGCGTCGAGGAAGGACAGCGCCTGAAGACGCTCGGACGGATCGGTGGTCCAGGGTTCGTCGCCCACGTCGTCGCCCAGACGCGCAATGGCGTACACAGACGACATGTGCCGGCGCATGGGCGCCGGCACAAGGATGGAAGCAACAGGGAAGTTCTCGTAATGCGAGGTGGCAAGAGTTCGGCACCAGGCATCGGCAGCAGGAAGATCGGCTACACGAAGGCGACCGCCATCCGGCTGGATCAGCGCTCGGACATCAATCGCGGCTGTTACGCTTGTCGACGATGTCGGCATTCTCTTTTCGCTTCTGGAACCACGCATAGTAGGCCGAGGTGCGGTTCCGGCTGGACAGGTTCTGTAGCTGCTGTGGCTTGTTGGCATCGAACTGGCTCATGTCGGCCATTGTCCGATTGTCTACCACCATCACGAACCAGGCACGATCGCCGCGAATAGCGC
>JANJTN010000148.1 GCA_024711065.1 bacterium | reverse complement strand
ATGGTACCAGGTCTGCCCCTGAAGGTCGAGCACTTCGATCTGTACCTCCTGCAGGCCGGAGAGCGTGATCTGGACGATAGCCTCGTCGATCGCGGGGTTCGGGTACAACGCCACATGCTGTAGGTCGCCAACGGAGGTAATGGATCGCATCGCAGGCGAGGCGCAGACGTCGTCCACACTGATCGAGCCATTGGTCGCCACGATCTCCATCGGATCGCCGATCCACTCGAACGGCTGTGCGGCGTCAAAGACAAGATCCAGGATCGGGTCGTCCTGCAGGAGTACCAGTGCCGTGATCACTGCGGCCGTGTCGGATCCGTGCCAGGAGGCCTGAAGGTCGATCACCAGCTCGTCGTCCTCCGTGCGGGTAACGGCGGTGGCACTACGCCCATCCGGCGTGTTCGCGCCGATGAAGGAAAGCCCCCTTCGAGGAACACGGATCGTACTCGCGAAGGTGGGAGCGGTGGAAGCATCCACCGGTGGGGGAGCCGTAAACGTGATCGGGATCGAGATCGTTGATCCGACCTGAGCCCGCAAGGTTGGCAAGGCTACCACCGTAGTGTTGGCAAAGGCTGAACGTAACTCCACGATGGACTGCTGGGGACACGGCAGGTCTGAGATCACGTGCACACTTCCGGTGAGCGTCCCGCGTTCACCGATCGCCTCCACATCGAACCAGAACGACATGCCCGGCTCTACGGTGGCGGGAAGGGGCTGCTGCAACTGTCCAATGGCGAACGGGGCTGCGGGCGGCAGGAGGTTGGTAACGGTGAACGGCACCAGGCCGGTATTGGTAACCACAGCGCGCTGCACGAACACCTGTCCAACAGCGGTTGGAGTATAGGTCAGCAGCGGCGTGACCGTCATGGACGGGTCGGCCACCACTACACGGATCGGAACAACGATCGTGGTGTCGCACGGGGTCAGACGGATCTCGATGAAGGTGTCGATCGCACCGCGAAAGGCTGGGTCCAACGTCAGAATGAGTGAATCACCATGTTCGAGGGTCTGTCCCGCAACCCAGGAGCACCGGAGCTCTGCCGGCGCGATCACCGAGCTGATCGTGTAGGCGAATCCCGGGTGCCCGGTTTGGATGAAGGCGGCGGTCAGACGCGGCGTTTGACCGGAACATGGACTACGTCCGATGGAGGCAAGGGGCTCGACCTGTGGTGTCGGCATCACCACACTATCGTGCAGGTCTGCCCACAGCGTATCGATACACTGGTCGATGGTGCGCACCACGCCCAGGCGGGCGTAGCTGCGGCCGGGCCCAACCCACCGGCGTCGGAGTCGAAACGTGGTGCCATCCTGCAAGCGAGACGGAGGAGCAGAGATCAGCTCGACCGGTCCGACGAGTAGTGTGTTCAGGAGGTCAGCGTCCGGACCCCGATAGGTGATCGTGGTGTCCGGTAGTACCGTCGGTCGGCAGACGGCGCGTGGAGTTGCGAGTACGGACGGCGGAGACAGGCGGCCGAAATCGTCGCTGATCGACCAGCGGATCTCGCCAACGTAGGTCGAGTCGCACACATCAGCCAGGCGCACGGTCAACTGAGCGGACTGAAGTCCACCGCGAGCCACGCGAACCGTTACGCGCACACTGTCGAGTGGCGGGATCACAAAGAATGGCTGCATGTCTCGCAACGTCACGTTGGGCGTGGTCAATCGGAGATCACGAACGAACGCTACACGGGTGCCGCGATTGTGGATGGTGAATGCGGTGTCCAGTGGGAAGGCACACGGAGACACACTGCCGAGATCGATCACGGGAATGTCGATGTTCGGTGTTGCGCCTCGCTGCACCACTAACGTCTTGGTGTCGGCACAGTCGTTGGTGGTGATCACGGTGATCGTGAACACGTCACCGGGCGAAGCGGTGATCGTGAGTCGCGCGGCACGTCCAACAACCGTACCACCGGCATCACGCCACCACCACTCGAGTGGCTCGTGGTTGGTCGCCAGTTCGGCGGTGACCGTGAACGTCGTGTCCGAGCATGTTCGGATGGTATCCAGATCTCGCAAGGCAGGCGGGTCGCTCAGGCGAGTGCCTGGCATCACCGTGCTAAAGAGGATCACCCCTCGTTCGCCGTTGGTAGCGCTATGGGAACGACCGGCCTCCGTTGTGGCCCGCACGTTCTCGCCATAATGACCTCCGCTCACATCGGTTTTCATCATTGTCGGCCGGGTCTGCTGGGCAAGCGCGATCAGACCTCCGCCTCCGCCACCGCCGGGACCATGGATCACCGTGCTGCGAACGTCGCCTCCGCGTCCGCCGAACGCCTCCAGATTCACGGTGTTCACAACGTTGGGCAGGTCTGCGATGATGCTGCCGGCTCCTCCAGCGCCACCGGCCCCGTCGAAGGTTGCGTCGGTGTCTACCTTGCTGCCGTTCACCTTGATCGTGTGACCATTGCCACGAATGAACTGGGCCTTCACATAGATCACGCCACCGCCCGGTGCTCCGGGGGATCCTTCGTTGTTGTTCAGGTGCCCTGCACCACCGCCGCCGCCAAAGGTGGCGCGAAGATCGCCGGTAAACAAGGGGATGGCATGTCCACCAAGTCCTCCATTGTCGATGGTAGCCATACAGCTGCTGAGTTGACGTCCACCCTGGCCCCCTGCCCCCAAACCTGCACCACCGCCGCCACCGGCATTGTTGGAGCAGGCACCGCCGCCGCCGTTGGCACAGGCGTTTCGGCCGCTGTTCAGGGAATCGGGTAGTGCCACAACGCCGTGACCGCGCCGGGCCACGGTGGAATCGATGTCGGCACCCACCGGCCGCAGGATCGAACACAGCAGACTTCCGGGCTTCACGTCGCCGCCGGGATATCCTGCGCCAACGGCATCCAGGTCGTCGAGAAGTTCAAGGGTACCGGCAACCTCCAGTGCGATCACGCCGCCGATCGAGCCGTTCCAGGGGAGGGCGGTGACGCGTGCGATCACGCGGGCTTCAGAGACCACCTTGATCCGGACCATCTGTACGGCACCCCGTGCCGGGTCGATCTCCTTGGGGAGTAAGCCGTCGAGGGTCACACGATCGGCCGCTACCGAGGCTACGGTTCCGGTGGCAATGGCGCCGGCGGGACCGATGTCCAGGATCTGGCCGAACGTATCTGTGGAATCGAGCACGACCTGGGCTCCGCCCATCTGCAGAACCAGGACCCGATCGCCCACCACATAGCGCACAGCGCCGTCATGCGTCACCGTCGACTGGCATTTGGTGGTGCCGATCTCGCGAACCACGCTGTACTGATTGATCACGCCGGACAGTACTGTCTGCCCGAAAGCAGTGCCTCCGAAGAGTATCAAGGTCAGCGCAATGGCGATCCGCACGGTTCCCTCCGAGATCTACTCACAGCCCACTGCCAACAAGCACATTCAAGCACGTTGCGTGCCAACGCTCGACTGATTCGATGCGGACGGGTTTGTTACCGGGCCAGCCCTCACGCGCTGATCACACCGGCGAGTCGCTCAATTGCAGACCCTCGGTGCGCTGCAGGGTGTAGTCGATCTCCCAATCGCTTTTGAAGAGGGCTACGGGCCGGTCGTTCTCGTCCAGCACCACGGGCACGTTGTTCGCCGGGCGAACCGTACCCGAGAGCCACCGCGTACGGGTAAAGGGCTGGCGCTCCAGGCGGACGATCTCGCTGTACTCGTTCTCCATCCGCCAGGCAAAGAGTTCCAACTGCAGCTCGCCGATCACGCCGATCAAGGGCACCGGATTGCCGTCGGCTTCCATAAAGATCTGGATCACCCCTTCCTGACGCAGCTGTTCAATGCCCTTGCGGAAACTCTTGGAGAACGATCCCTGCTTGGGCCACACCTTGGCAAAGATCTCCGGTGCAAACCGAGGGAAGGCAGCCAAGCGAAGGTCCGTTCCGGTGGTCAGCGTATCGCCCACCTGGAACAGTCCGGGATTCGTGAGTCCGATCACGTCTCCGGGGTAGGCCGTATCGATGATCTGGCGCTCCTGGCCGAAGATCTCGAACGGGTAATTCAGTTTGGTCTCTTTGTCGGTCCGCGGATGATAGGCGGTCATGCCACGTTCGAACGTTCCCGACACGATGCGCAGGAACGAGACACGGTCGCGGTGGGCCTTGTTCATGTTGGCCTGTACTTTGTACACGAAGCCAACAAAGTCCTTGTCCTCCGGACTCTTCACGATCACGTCACCCTCAGACGATTCCCCATTCCGCATTCCCGATTCCCCAAGGAAAGCGAATGGCTGCGGATGTGGAGCCAGATCGATCAGCTGCTGCAGGAAATGTTCGACGCCGAAGTTGGTGATGGCCGAACCCCAGTAGACCGGTGTGCAGTCTTCACGCAGATACGCTTCGCGGTCGAAGGCCGGGATCACATGCTCTACGAACTCCAGGTCTTCCAGAAGACGGTCGTGGGCCGTTTCGCCGATCTTGGCGCGGAGTTCGGCACCGCGAACGTTGCCAACGGACACGGGGGCCCGGTGACGGTTGCCTTCGGTGCGTTCGAACTCCAGGAACTCACGGGCTTCCCGATCATAGATGCCGCGGAAGTCCTGTCCATCGCCGATCGGCCATGTGCGGGGGATAGCGGTGATGCCCAGCGTCTGCTCCACTTCGTCCAGCAACTCCAGCGGATTGCGCGCCGGACGGTCCAGCTTGTTCATGAAGGTGGTGATCGGGATCCCCCGATCACGGCAGACTTTGAAGAGCTTGATGGTCTGTTCCTGCACACCGCGGCCGGCGTCGAGCAACATGATGGCCGAGTCCACGGCCATCAGCGTGCGGTAGGTGTCTTCGGAGAAGTCCTGGTGACCCGGCGTGTCCAGGATATTCAGCAGCACGTTGCCGTAGGCAACACGCATGGCACTGGACGAAACGGAGATCCCGCGTTGCTGCTCGATCTCCATCCAGTCGGACGTGGTTGATGAATGCTTGCCGCCGGTGACCGCACCTGCCTCATGAATGGCGCCCGAATACAGCAGCAGCTTCTCCGTAAGCGTGGTCTTGCCAGCGTCGGGGTGGCTGATGATGGCAACGGTTCTGCGTCGCCCGATCTCGGTGGTGTGGTCTGCCATAGCCTACAAAACTATGGCAGACCAGCGAACTCACGGCTTTAGCGGTGTGGAGCGTTTTTCCACGCTGAACAAGGTCTGCGTGAAATTCAGCATAAAGCGGACCGAAGACATGGACCATTGCTCGCCACTAACGATGTTGGTGAACATCGGGGCGAACTGGACTTCGGGGATCAGATGCAGCGTCTCACTGCGGTCCAGATTCAAGGCATACTGCAGGCCCACGAACATGCCCAGCTGGAAGGCCGACACATCCGTGATGTCTCCCGAGGACTCGTTGCGGATCGCCGCACCACCGTCGTAATCGTAAGCGATGTCCGGATCCAGCACTTCGCGCTGCTCGTAGGTGCTGCTCAGGATCAGTCCCGTGCGGATGCCGGCCAAGGCGCGGAATGCAGGACTGATCCGATAGATCAGGCCGGCATCCAAAGTGCCCAATGTTCCGAGCGATGCGGTAAGCTCGTGTGTGATGGAAGCTGGGACAGCGGTGTTGCCCTGACGGACAGTGATGGGTTCTTCTGACGTCATCGTTACCGAGCTCCCGTGATACGAGAGGCGTCCCAACAGATCCAGATTCGAGGCGATCGGAAAGTTCATCGAAATGCCGAGGAAGACGCCGCCACCCGTGCCACCGTCGTATCCATCACAGCACGTTGGTACGTTCGGCAACGTAAGCTGATCGGCGGAGTGAAAGTCCAGGGAGTAGCCGGCAAACGCACCAAAGGTCACCGACCGCGTCTGGTACGTCTGCTCGTAATCGGTCTTCTCGATCGTCTCTTGTGGCACGGGCGCCGGAGTCGTGATGGTCTCCTGGGCCAGCAGGGGGCTGGCCAGCAGGAGTCCGATGCCGAAGGCAAGAATGATGTGGGTACTCTTCATGGCGTGACCTTATCGCTGAATGAGCACCGGCATCCGATAGGTCGTTCCGCGTGCGTCGATGGTGAGGAAATACGTTCCACTGGCATAGGCCGACACGTCCACCTGCAGCAAGGCATTGCCTTGCGCATCCGGTGTGATCGTTCCATCGGCGATCTGCTGACCGATGTAATTCGAGAGCATCCACGTGCCGGGCTGCGAACCCATGCCGCGAACGTCCACGGTGAGTGTGGTGGTAGCCGGCTGCGGGTACACGCGAATGCTGAAGGCCTCGGCTTTGGGATCCAGCAGGCGTACGCCGCCTTCTTCGCAGATGTCCGTTACGGTCACCCGTCCGTTCTGTGTGGTCACGGCCACCGTGGTGTCCTGGGTGAAGACGAACTTGCTGATCACCAGATCCGTGAAGGTGGCGTTGCCCAGGATCACGGTCAGGTCCAGCAGTGCCAACACGCCGATCGAATCCGTGCGCGTGCCGGTAACGGTGATCGTGCACGGCGTGTACTGGCCCTCCACGAAGCAGTCCGGTGTGGCACCGCTACCCACCACCACCATGGGGTTGTAGGTGATCTGGGCTTCCCACGACGTGAGGTTGTTGGCATTCAGACCGGTGGATTGCGTCAGGCGGATCGGCACGGACAGGCGGTCGCCCACCTTGGCCTCCACGCCGTCGATCACCACCGTGGCGGTAGGCGCCGGACCGCCTTCGCACGTTCCGGTGAATCGCGTGTCGGCCGTCAGCACACAAGCTCCAAGGGTGGTAGCCGTGATGGTGTCGTTGATCGTGGGCTGGCACACCACGCGATAGTCTACCTCGAGCTGTTGTCCGGGGAGCAGGGGCTCGATGGGCGTAGGACGCTGAGCCACGACGATCGCGCCGGTGCTGGCCGTGGCACCAACAAAGAGTGTATCGGTGCCGTTGTTCTCGTAGCGGATCGTTCCGGTAGCATCGGTTGCAAGTGCACCAAGGTTCACAACGGGTGTCACCGCCCGCAGGCTTGGTGTGGTACGCGTGCCGGTCACTCGGATCACGCGGCGGACATCACAGGGTTGGAAGACCACTTCGATGCTGTCGACGTAGGCACCGTCGGTCTGAGGCGTCCACGTCACGTCGAACGTCTGCGGTACGCCCGACTGCAGGGTCACGCCTGCTGCCAGCGTCGTGGTCAGGTTCGCTCCAACGAACACGGCCGACACCGTGCCGGAACCGGTACCGTCGAACGAGATCTGATACGCCTTCGTGGTCGATGCAGGGTCCGTACAGGTGTTGACCTCGCCCAGAGAGATCTCCGAAGGCGTGGTAAAGGCCACACCGTTCTTCGTGCCGATCACGCGGAAGGGATGCGTCACGTCGCACGGCTGATAGGTGATCGTGCGGTCGTAGGTGAACGGACCAGTGCCGCCGGGGCGGACGGTAACGGTTACCACGGCAGAGTCGCCAACCGGGATGGTGATCGGGCCGGCAGGTGTGAACACCACCTCAGGCGATGCGGGCAGAATGGCCGTGAGCGTGGCGGTGCCAAGGTTGCGGATCACGATGGCCGTGTCCTTCTCATCCTCGCACCCTTCGAGCGTGCCAATATCAATCGTACCGGGAACGGTAGCCACTTGCGAGCTGATCCGCGTGCCACGCAGCGTGGCGCGGAGTGTGTCGCTGCACTCGCCGGATACAAAGCCGTAGCGGATCACCTCGGTATACGCACCATCCTGCGTGGGCTGGAAGCGGAAGACCACGCGCAGCGTGTCGCCCGGCTGCAGCGTGGTTTCTGTGGTGGGCGACACCATGGAGAACGGGGCATTCACCAGTCCGGGTTGGATCGTCATGGGTTCCGTGCCGCCATTGCGGATCACGGTGGAAGAATCTCGGCTAACGTTCTCGCAGCTCACGTTGCGCGTACCAAAGTCGATCGTTCCCGGCGTGATCGTGGCGAGCAGACGGGCCTTTTCGACGCGGTAAGGGATACTCAGCGTCCAGTCGCAGGGCAAGCCCCCTACCGTAAAGGTGCCGGTGGTCACACCAACGGCAGTCGGAGAGATACGCACCTGTAGCGTGCGCGAAGCGCCTGCTGCCAGCGACAGCGGCGGCGTGATGGAGGTAACGAGTTCGATGCGCGGATCATCCGGCGTGAACGAGGCGATCGTGATCGGATAGCTCATCGGATTGGTGATCACCACTGAGTCGATGCGGGCGTTCTCGCAGGCATCCAGTGTTCCGAAATCGATCGGGGAGGGGGCGAAGGTTGGCTTGGGATCGATCACGCTCACGAGCACCGTGTCTACGGCCGTACATCCGGCCGAGTCGGTGATGGTGACCAGGTAACGCGACGTGGTCGCGGGGTTCACACTCGGTTGGCGGAGGGTGTCGTTGTCGATGTAGGACGGGCCCGACTCTACGCGACGCCACTTGTAGCGGTACGGCGGCAAGCCGCTGCTGGCGTTGGCCGTGAGCATGATGGCTTGATTCAGACATCCGGTGGTGTCGGCGCCGGCAGAGACCACCGGTGGGGGAGAGAGCGTGATGTGGACGGTGTCTCGGAAGCGGCAGCCGCTGATGTCGGTGCAGATCACCCAGTACGAGCCGGAGTCCGGAGCCACAATGCTGCGCACGGTATCGCCGGTGCTCCAGAGGTATTTCGCAAACCCGCTGGGAGCCAGCAACGTGCGCTCATCTCCTGGACACATGGCCGTGGTGCCGTTCACGATCACGGTAATGGCCGAGTCCGGACAGTTGCTCCACAACGTCAGGTGCGGCACGTACTTGATGGTGTCCTTGTTCAGTTTGGACGAATCCTGATAGGCTCCGTCCGTGGTGGAGAATCGGATCGTTCCGGCCAGGGAAGCGGTGACCACGTAGGCATCCTGATCGGCATGGATGCTGGTGATCAGGTCGTACCCAAAGTCCGTATTCGGTGGTGGTGGTGCGGTATCCGGCGGCGGAAACGGTGGAAGGGGGCTTTGGGCCGGCGCACCGTAATAGGAGCAGTACAGCACGTTGGCGCCGGTGGCCGAGAACAAGGCCATAAAGCCGTCCGTGAGCAGCCACTGCGCATCGTCGTGCGGGGCGGCCTGGAAGGCGTTGTTGGTTACGGGCAGGTTGGTGGACATGGACGTGCTGCCGGCGATCCAGATCCGGCCCGACTTGTCGAGGGAGACGGTCTCGATGGCATCGCTTTCGTTGCCGCCGAAGTACGAGGAGTAGATCGTCTGTCCGTTCGCCGCAGCGAACTTGGCCAGGAAGCCGTCGGCGGCGCCGTTCATGGTGTTCTGGTAGGCCGCTACGACCGGCAACGTATTGCTGAAGACCGAACCGACCACAATGGCATTGCCCTGGGCATCGGCTCTGAGTTCGCCAACGCGATCAGCATCCACGGTGCCGTAGTAGATGGCCCAGGCACGTCCGGGATTGGATGGTGTTGGCGTAGCGAACTTGGTAACGATGATATCGCTTACGCCGCGGAACGTGGAACCGTTGGTTACCGGTACGTTCTCGCTCTGTGTGAGACCCATGGCCAGCACATCGCCCGTGGCCGTGATGTCTACGCCGCGGCCAAGGTCGTCGAAATCGCCACCGTAATACGTCAGCCATTCATTGGTCCACCGATTCGTCGAATTCGGACGAAGGATCAACCGCGAGATGAACATGTCGTACTGATTGGTGTTCATGTTCGGGTTGTGGGCGTAGGGGGTGCCGGTGATGTCCATCACGCGTGGACTCTTGGTAGACCCCACGATGGCCAGCCGGTTGTTGGCGTAGGCGATCCCGCGCACTTCGTCGTTCTCGCGTCCATCCACGATCCAGCTGTCGGCCCAGGCACCGGTGGCGGCGTTCAAACGCATCACGTATCCGGCCAGCTTGGCGATCGTGTCGCCGTCGAGTCCGCCATACGGACCAGAGCCTTGCGGGTCCAGCGCCACCAGCGGGTGGTCGTTGCTGTCCAGCGAACCACAGATCCAGGGATCGCCGTTCTTGTCTACCATCAGATCATAGACATAGTCGTTGCCCGTGCTGCCAACGTAGGTGTTCCACACCAGCTTGCCATCCCACGTGAACTTGGCCACATAACCTTCCAGACGACCGTTGGTGCGGCCCTGAAACGCGCCGGTATAGCGCGGCAGGTCGCGCGTGATCGTCGAGCCGGAGAGGAAGACGTTACCCACGCCATCCATGGAAGTGTACGGGGCATTGAAGCTGCCGCTGCCGCCATAGTAGGTGGCCCACACCCGCGTCGGGTCGATCACCAACACCTTGCGGGTGTCGTATGGAGCTACGTGGAAGCGCACCGAAGCCCCTTGCACTTCATAGCGGACGGGTACCATGGTCTTGCCGGACCCATCAGCGTTCTGCGTCCAGGCTACCGGGGCCCGCTCCTGCATCATGGTGATGGGGGTGTTCATCATCAGGTTGCCGTCCTGATCCACGCGCAGGTGTTGCACGCCCGAGTAGCGGAAGGCGATCTGCTTCGGAGAGGTGCCTGGTTGCACGATGTAGTCTACCTTGGGACCCTGTGGAGTGAGCGAAATGCGCTCGTCGATCCCGGGATACACCTCACGATAGGTCACATCGTGAAATCGCTGGGCGATCAGGCCTTCGGCACCCGTACCGGTGCGCAGGATCCGGTCGTATCCATCGGCCACGCGTCCACGGATCAACCGGGCTGCAGCATTGGCACCGATCAGATCGATGTCCACGCGATAGAGCTCTACGGTCCGCTCGCCCTGGTCGTTGGTGCGCGTACGGGAATGCACCACGTGCATGCCCGTTTCGTGTACATAGGTGGTCGAAGCGCCGCCGTGCAGCACCAGGTCCACATGCTCTATCGGCGCTCCGTCGGTCCAGCGGGCCTGGCCAACATTCTCCACCAGCGCCGGCTGTTGTGTGGTGCCCGGACGGGGCGTGGTCGCCTTGGCAGAAAGAGCCAGGCAGAGGGTGATCGACAAGAGAAGCAGTGTTCGCATGCGTAGAGTCCGTATCATTATCTGCCCATAAACACCATTAGGACATCGAAGATACATCCGATGACCCAAGTTGAGACACTTTCCAACCTTCAGGGCCGGGCGCTGGTCCGGGATCTGTATCGCGAACTGCGCTTCGAGCGCCGCATGGGTGCCGTGCAGGCGCTGACCAGTCTCTGGCGGATCTGCACCACCGAACAAGAGCTGATCAAGTACTCTCGGCGCGAGGTGGTGGTCCTGCATCCCCTGGGGATCTGGAATGGCACCACGCTGTGGATGCAGGAAGTGGTGAATCGCTTCTTCTATTCGGCGATCAACGCTTTTGTGTATGCCGGGGCCGCGTTGCTGCTGGTGGCCGTAGGTCTGAACCGGACCGGCGTGATCGACGCACCCGGGATCGTAGTAGCCGGCATCGTGATCGAAGCCTTGTTGCTGCTGCTGCTGTTCGCCGTGATGTACTTTACGCCACCGGACGACGGAGAAGTGGCCGAACTGCAGCCGTCGGCCGCCAACGGTACGGATGAGTTGTTGCGCGAACTCGGCGAGATCGGCCGCGATTATGCGGCGATGGCCGTGCAACTGGAATCGATCTCTACGTCGCTTACCGATCTGGTGGAGCGGCAGGATGGTCTGGTACAGGCCGTACGGGAGAGTGTGAACGCTGCCGTGAGTGCGGTAGCGCCCAATCCCGAGCTCATGGCGTCGATGCAGACCACCACGGCCGCGCTGGACCGGTTCGCCTCCAGTGTGGATGGCCTCGGACGTCGTCTGGAGGCCATGGAACGTCAGGAAGTCGAACGCCTGGTGCGGTCGGAACTCGAAAAGATCCTTTCACGACAGATCCTCCGCGCCGATGACACGCCGCCGTCCACGTCGCCGGATTGAGATCTACTTCGTGCTCTACCTGGTGGCCCTGGTCCTGCTGTTGCCGGACCGGCCCGAACCCGGTGGCCTGCGCGATGTAGCCGTGATCAGCTCCGACATCAGTCTGGAGCTGCGTCCGGAGCGTCTCAAGATGGAATGCACGCTGCTGCAAGGGGCTGATGGCTCGTTGCAGCTGGTGCGGATCGATTCGGCCAATACGATCCACTACTCGGGCGACCTGACGGAGGTGAACCTCCGGGCGCGGATCGAAGACGACCGCACCGGACAGGTGATCACGCTGGAGCCGGGCGGCGATGCCAATGCGTTGTTTCAGCTGATCCCGCAGCCGGAACGCCGTGCCGTGGTCTTTGTGTGGCGTCCACTCCGTGCCGACCGCACTTCGCACAAGTTCCGAGTCACCATCCTCGGTACCGGGATCCCGATGTCGGATGCCGGACCCAACGGCGGCGAACGGAGTGCGCTTCCGCCGGGACTCCGCGTGAGCGGCTCCACGCAGTTCGTGGTGGAAACGCGCATCGATGCCGCGCCGGACGTGGTCACTCTGACCGAGGTCCGTCGCGACACGGTGGTACAGGTACTCCAACCCGGCGGCAACCAGCGCACCGGTGCGTTCTGGGTAGGTGCGGCTTCGCCCACGATCCGCGTGGCTCCGGGCGGCGCCTGGACCAATCGCCTGTCCTTCGGCGGAGCCGAACCGATGCGCGACCTGAAGGGACTACCGCGCGTGAGTGTGAACCGCAGCGGCGTTGTGGTAGAACGATTCCTGGACAGTACCCAGCAGGCCGTGATCCTGCGGGGCCGCGCCCTCAGCTCCGGCGCGTACACGGTTACCGTCCGCGCCGAACGGGATGATGGCGAAGTACGCGAGACGAGTTTCGATGTCGAGACCCAGCGAGTGGACCGTCCGATGCTTCCTGGTGCCGTGTACTCCGGCCTGGCCTATCGCATCGATCCTCGTCTGCCCGACGCACCGGGCGTAAAGGCCACGTTGAAGGTGGACGGGCGGGCTGTGGTCAGCACCACCGACGGTGTGCTCAAGTTTCAGGCCGATCGCGACGACGAAGGCAAGCGCCTTACGCTGGAGCGCACCATGGATGGCGAACTGATGGAAAGCCCCCTTCAGATCACCATTCAAGCGCTGCCGGCACCCGAGATCCGCGAGGTGAAGAACACCGGCAATGGCAATGTGAAGCGCGTGATCGTGTTGTACTATGGAGACAAGGCGGCCAACCGGCCTACGCTGGAGATCGTGGACGGCAACGCCGCACCACCACAGAAGTTGTTCGGCAACCAGCGTGCAGCCGACCCCAATGATGCCGACGCCATGCGCTGGCTGGAAGACTTCGACGTCCGCCGCGCCGATGGGTCCAAGCCGTTCACGTTCCGCATGCGAGCCAAGGACGGCCGCGGCCGCTACTCGCCGGAGTGGGTGGTAGACTGAGAGGGGGCTGATGGAGCGCGGCGCGCTCGCCGATAGCG
The DNA here is from genome assembly GCA_024711065.1 of bacterium. Classification (GTDB taxonomy): domain Bacteria; phylum Bacteroidota; class Ignavibacteria; order Kapaibacteriales; family Kapaibacteriaceae; genus OLB6. The sequence goes on along the minus strand of JANJTN010000148.1, from coordinate 1,986 downwards.
CTGCACGTTGCGCTGATGTTCCCAGCCGCTCTTGGCAAAGCGATGCGTGCCGCTGCCATCACCGCGAGCCACAAAGAAGTAGAAGTCGTGCTCTTCCGGGTGCCGTGCCGCCGCGATCGCCGCCATACCGGGATTGTTGATCGGACCGGGTGGCAGGCCGGCATGCAGATAGGTGTTGTAGGGCGTGTCCTTGTCCAGGTCCTTGTAGTACAGCCGACGCTTCTCTCCGAGTCCGTACTGCACGGTGGGATCGGCCGCAAGCGGCATGCCTTTTTCGAGCCGGTTGCGATACACACCGGCGATGCGCGGCATCTCGCGCTCGGCAGCGGTCTCGGCCTGGATGATGCTGGCCAGGGTGACCTCTTCGAGGGTAGGCGTGGAGTCCGCATGACGCCGCTGCCACTCCTCGGCCAGACGCACGGCTACGTCCTCGGCCGGAGTGCGCCAGAAGAAATCGTAGGTGTCGGGCATCAGGTAGCCCTCCATCGATGGCGCGCCGGTGGTGTAGTCGCGCCGACTGGAGGGGGCTTCGCACCACGCCACGAAGGCGGCGGAGTCACTTTCTACCGTGCGTGCCAGCAACCCGGCGATCTCGCGATAAGTCAGGCCCTCGGGGATGGTCACGCGCACGGTGGGACGTCGCTCGCTGTTGAAGAGCATCATCACCACGTCCCACTGCGTGGATTCCGGAGACACCACGTACCAACCCGACTGGATCGTGGCACCCGTCAAACGCGCCACAGCGCGGGCCGACAATTGAACCAGCCACGGTGTTGGTAGATTGGCGTGGGCATGCACGGAATCCACGGCGGCCACCACCGAGGTGTTCAACGGAAGAAACACCAAGGCGTCGTCGGCCACGTCCACCTGCCGCGACATGATCCACCACAACATCAACCACGGAAGCAGCACCACCGCAGCGATGAGGGCCAGAGTTCGGCGTCGGACAATGGAAGGCAGGCGCAGCATCGGCGCCAAAATAGCCGTTCTGCTCATTGTGTTGAGTGGCACTACAGCCCGGGCACAGCTGATCGAACACTTTGAGGGCGAGGTGATGTTCGGTCCCAACGTCACGTCGTGGGCCACCTCCGAGACGCCACAGGTCTTTCCCGGGATGGCCATTGGTTTATCGTTCAACGCCCATCTTCTGCACTACGGCTTCGGTTCGCTGGGCATCACCATCCCGCCGTTGCTGTCCATCGGCAGCCGTCCCGACGCCGACGGCATCGACCTGCAGCACGTGCACATCCCGCTCGGTCTGATGCTCACCGTTGGTGATGCAGGGGGCTACTCCGGCAGCGGCCTTGTTGGCGGTGCGATCACGTTCGGTTATGGCATCACGCTGGGGGCGCTCGCAAAGGAGGACGTCGACGCTCGCCCCTTTCTCCAGATGGACATCTCGATCGGGATCTTCGAACGGGGCGCGCTCAAATTCCGCTACCGCAACGTGATGGGCGAGTACCTCTACCAGGGCTCACCGGTGACCTATCACGGACTCTACCTTGTCGGCAGCAGTGCGTGGTAAAGGTTGCCTAGTAGGCGAACCACAATTCAACCAACAGTTGAGACGGGGTGGTTCTGCTTTGGAACCTGGTCGTCGAAGTCTCGGAAAACCGATCTATGGCAGCAGACACAGATCTGGCACTGCAGTTAGGGTACTCTAGGCTAAGGGAGACGGGCTTGCCGTCAGGGGCTCGAACCCATGACATCAGCGGCCCGTCGCCATAATAGCCTCCGGTCATACTGAGATCCCATCTCCCTGTCTTCCAACCCCCAGCACTATTTTCTGCATTGCAGGAAACAATGCTATGCGGCGTGATGTCTTCCGGGTCGGAAATCGACAACGTATAGCGCGCTTCGCCCCATTGATAGTTTTTGTAGTCCAGTGTCCAGTTATAGTAAAGTGTTGACTGCTTCACCGATCCCCAGCCTGGTGCAGGTCCAGTGAAGATGATTGTGTCTCGTTCGTCGATTCGCGATCCTCCT
>JANJTN010000085.1 GCA_024711065.1 bacterium | reverse complement strand
ACGATCGGCTTCTGGCCTTTCGGGCCGCCGTTGTGTTCCATGATGATGAAGACCGGCGGACGCACACTGCCCTGGTTCACACCCAGCAGGCCGCCCATCTTGAGTTCGGTGATCTTCTTCTTGTCCAGCACAGACACCTTGAAGCCATACTTGCGTCCCAGCGCCCGAGCGGTCGATGCCAGGGTCTGCGGGTAGATCTCGTTGTTCGGGGCATTGGCCAGGTCTCGCGCTACGATCACACCGGCCGCCACCTGCTCGGCAGCCTTGGCGCCTTTGCGGGCCTTGGCCAGCGACGCATCGTCGGACAGCAGCGTGAACTTGCCCACCAGCTTGTTGTTCTTGTTGATGGTCTTGTACTTGGTAAAGGTGTACTGACTCAGCACCGCCCCTTCGGTAAGGGCATGCGCTACGTCCTCGGCGGAAAGCCCCTTGACGGACGGCAATTCGATGGCCACCTGCGTGCATCCCAGGGCGGCAGCGCGATTCACGCCCGTGGCCGACGCGCGGCGCAGTGTTTCGGCGGTAACCTCGGCAGCCTTGCCCAGCCCGACCACGATGAAACGCGGCGTGCGGGCGGCCGTACCCACGTAGCCCGTAGCCACGGTGAGTTTCTTGCCGGTCATGTCGCCGGCGTCCAGCATCGGCTGCAACAACGGCAGATCGGAGATCAACGAGCGGCGCGTGGCCTTGAATGCTTTTTCGTCTTCAACGGCGAACACGATCACAGCGTCTGCCTTGATCGCTGTTCTGGAGGCTACGGTACAGGAAACTGCCATGGTGCTTTCATCGGTCGTGGAAGGATCTACAGAATCACAAAGGTACTGAACTCGCAACTCACCCGAAGAGTTCTACGGCGTGAGCACCACACTGCGCCGGAAGGTCACATCCGGTGTCCGCGACGTGGGCACGCGGATATAGCCCCCTTTCAACCACAGCTGCACCTGGTCAGAGTAGTGAGGGTCTAGCGGCTGCCCGGAGATGCCACCCGGCAGCACGGTGTACTGCACGGAGTCGGACATGTCGCTGATCAGGCGAGCACTGGAGTAGATCACGCTCTCGAACGGACGGTACACGGACCACTCCGTGTTGAACAACGTGGTGGTACTGCCGCCGATCTCGTACGGGCCGATATTCATCACCGGCTTCAGCAGTGGATGGCTGCCCATCATGTGCGGAAAGCTGATGGAGCGTAACCGTCCGAATTTCCAGGTGGATACGGCGTTGTTCTCAAAGGTTGTTTCAAGCTGGTCGACGGCTTCCAGGAAGCTGCGGACGGCGATCCAGGCCAGGTTTTCGCGTTCCTTCTTGGTGCGCACGTCGTCGAACAAGGGATGTCGCGGTTCGTTGAGCAGGTCCTCCAGGCGGTTATAGGGGTTCGAGGTCACAAAGACCCAGTCGTAGTACAGCTGCGACCCCAGCTCGTCTTCGAAGGTGTTCCAGAACAGACGCTGCAGCATCACGGCGTAGATCGAAGCGGCTTCATCGATGGGCGTCATGGCGCCGTCCCACTTCTGCAGGGCCGACAGTGCCGCGCGTTGCGTCGGGTTGAACTGCTTGTAGCCTTTTTCGAGATAGGGAAGAAGCTTGCGAACCAGATTCATCGCATATGGAGAGACCTGGTCCATCTGCATCACCTGGGCGTCGCGGACGGACATCTCGGTATAGACGGCGGCGAGTTCACCGATGCGTTTGATGCGCGACGACGGTTGGAAATAGGTCGAGATGAAGGGGGCTTGCCCGCTGATCGTACGATTGTTCGCACTGGCCACGCGGGCGGGTGGACGCTTGACCACGGATCCGAGGGCCTTCAGGTGAATGAAACCGTCCCAGCGTGCCGAGCTGGACACCGGAGCCGGTATCAGCGGATCGGTGTTCACGCGGTTGGGAATGATCCCGGCCGCCACGGTGCCAACGCGGCCGTTTCGCTGCGCCACATGAAAATTGAACGCCGGTGCATGCCAGGTGCCTAGGGCCTGCTCGACATCTTCGAAGGTGGTGGCTCGGTTCACGCGGTACAACGCCCCAACCTCGTCCGAGGGGATCTGAGCCGTCCACCGATACGTCAGGCAGTTCTGTTCCAGATACCGCGTGGAAGCCGTGCGGGGCATCTTGAACAACCACGAGGGATCGCTGTAGGGATGCCCGTCGCTGATCACACAGCCGCGCTCGGTAAAGCGCAGGTAGATCAGCGTGTCCGGCTGCTTGGCGATCCGGATCGTGTCCAGCCGGAACCGGAACTTCTTGCGCGATCCGTCCGCATCGAAGTAATAGTTGTTGTTGGTCTGATCCACGCGCTCCACGATGTAGTCCACATCATCCACCATCACATTGGTCACACCCCAGGCGATCTGGTCGTTCCGGCCGGTGAGCACCAGCGGTACGCCCGGAATGCCCAGGCCCACGCTGTTCAACCGATCACCCGTGAGGTGGATCTGATACCATTTGGGCGGCATGGACACGCTCAGGTGCGGGTCGTTGGCCAGGATCGCCCCGCCGGTATCCGATCGGCCAACGGCCCAGCAGTTGCTGCCCACGGCACTGCCGCGCAGACCGAGGAGTTCGCGGACGGACGAAAGGCTTTCAGATACGCGGTCCACCGCCGGAGCGGTGCGTGCCGCGGTATCGCCATACCGCACGCTTGGCACGGATGGCGGAGCAGCATTGGACGAATCCAGCACGTACGGTGGGCCCGGGGCTTGCGGTACGTACTGACGCATGGCGTCGTAGCCGCGCTGCCGCAGGATCTGGGCATAGGTAATGTCGTTCCAGAACGCCAGACTCAGCTCGAAGGCCACCACACGACCAACGATCAGACAGTCGATCGGCGTCCACGGCTCGGGGTGATACCCCAGGGCATCGAACTCGAAGGACATGGCCTCCTGATGCGTGGTCAGAAAGGCATTCACTCCTTCGCTGTAGGCCTTCAGCAGATCGCGCGTGGTGGGCGGCAGCTCGGCGTACTGACGCTCGGCGATGGCCGGGATCTGCAGCGAGCGCATGAACACGTCGGCCTTGACCGCCGTAGGGCCGAGCACTTCGGCAAGACGTCCCTGGCCAAAGCGCCGCCACACGTCCATCTGCCACAACCGGTCCTGGGCATGGACAAAGCCCTGGCCCGTGACGGCGTCCAGATCCGTACGGCCTACCACATGCGGCACGCCGAAGGAGTTGCGATAGACCACCACACTGTCGGTGACATCTGCCGTAGCAGACAGCTCATCTTCGGTGTGGCTCCGCGTAGCCACCGTAACGGCGAAGTAGACAAAGGTGAGCATGCCGATCACGGCCGACACGATCAAGCCGATCGTGCCGGAGATCCACGAGCGTAGGTTCAGAGCCATTCCTGTTCGCGATACCAGGTGATGGTCTCCAGCAATCCGTCCTGCAGCGACACGTTCTGGCGGTACCCCAGATGCTCGCGGGCCTTGTCGGTAGAGCAGATCCAATAGCGCTGCGTCATGTCGATGCCCTTTTCGTAATCCAGCACCGGCGGCTTGCCGCCCAGCTTGCCGATCGCACCAACGGTACCGGCAATGCCCAGTACCAAGGCGTGGGGCAAGCGGATGGTCACCAGTCGGCGTTTGCCCATGATCGCTGCCGACACGTTGGAGATCTGCGGCCAGGTGTAGAACTCGTCCGAGCCAATGAAGTAGGTCTCGCCAACGGCTCGGGGACTCAGCGTGGCATCCACGATGCCTCG
>JANJTN010000036.1 GCA_024711065.1 bacterium | reverse complement strand
AGTCAGATCGGCGATCCCCTCCTGACCGATCCGATCCTGATCAACGTGGCAACGGCGTACACGCGCTTGGGGCGCCACAACGAAGCCGAGCACCTGTTCGAGCAGCTCCTCAGCCGCACCTTTCCCCCGCTGGCCCCTCGCCGTCGGGTCTCGGCCATGCTCAACCTGGCGGTGGTCAAAAAGCGTCTGCAGTTGTTCGACCATGCCGAAGCGATCTATGATCGGGTGGTCCAGATCACCGATGCCGATTCCGACGACGCCGACCGAAACCGCGCCCTGATCGGAATGGCCGAGATCGCTGCACGGAAGGGGGCTCACCAGCGCGCACTGGACCTGTTGGAAGAAGCCCGCAGGATCGCTCTGGACCTTGCCATGCCGCACAACGCCTCCGAGATCGAAGGGATGCAGGCCGATGTGCTCTGGGAGATGGGGCGCCGCAATGAGGCCATCACGCTGCTGCAGTCGGCCTTTGACAACATGCAGTCCTCCAGCTACACCCGCATTACGCTCAGCCTGGGACAACAGCTAGAGGAAAAGCTAGAGCAGACCGGCAGTGTGGACCGCGCCTATGCCGTCCTGAAACAATGCCAGACCCTGAAGGAAACGATCTACGCTCGGGAAAGTGAGCGAGCCCTGGAGCTCAGCCGCATGCGCAGCACGGTGGAGTCGGAGCGCGAATCGATGAAGCAACGAGACGCCGAACGGCGTCGGCTGATGAACAATGTGCTGCCTTCCCACATCACCGACCGTCTGCTGGGTGGCGAGGTACGGATCGCCGAGCGGTTGGACCACGTTGCCGTCCTGTTCGCCGACATCGTGGGCTTTACCTCCTTTGCTGCCGAGCGCGCCCCGAATGACGTGGTAGACCACCTGGAGCAGTTCTTTGAGGCCATCGACCAGATCGTGCAGCGCCATGCCTGCGAAAAGATCAAGACCATTGGCGATGCCTATATGGCCACCAACACCACCCTGCGGACGAATGATCCAGAGGGCATTGCACGGCTGGCCCGATGCGCGCTGGACATGATCGAACTGTCTCGGCAGCCAGACCTGGCGCATCTGACGCTCCGCGTGGGCCTGCATGCCGGTCCGGCCGTTACGGGCGTGATGCGCGGCATGCGTCTGGCCTACGACCTGTGGGGCGACACCGTGAACATCGCCTCGCGCATGGAGAGTACCGCCCTGCCCGGCAAGGTGCAGGCAACGGACATCATTGCCGAAGCCCTGGCTCCCTACTCCGAGTTCCGGGTTACCGAACGCACCCTGCTGGACGTCCGCGGACGCGGCCAGCTGCAAACGTACTGGATAGACAGAGCGTAACGCCGTCAAGCGCACCACGCACGAAGCGCTGCATGAACCTGCGTTGCATGACCAGGCGACAATTGTCGCCCCGCGATGAATGTGCTTACCGTACCTATCGTACGATCAGAACCGGCCGACTCAACGCTGAACGTCCGGACTGGATCGCCAGCCGATAGACGCCACTTGGGAGATCCTGACTGTAGAGCCGAAACTCGATCCATCCATCGTTATACGGAGCCTTCCGTAGCTCCGGTGTAACGTCTGCGACCAACTGGCCCGCCAGATCATATAGTCCACCAAGGATCATTGACTGAACCGCAGCATCAGACACATAGACCCGACCATGGATCGCTGACGATGCCGGCGTAGGCCAGACGTCGGCCATGTGTGCATCATCGGGAACGGAGGGGACAGACGAAACGACACGCTCGGAGAGTTCTACCATCCAGCCATCGGTGGCATGAAAGATCACGCGGTCGCTCCGTACGTCGCGCGTGAGGTAGAACAACCGATCTGGGATGCGGAACGTGGTATCCACCTGTTCAACGGACCACAGGTCTTGGGCCACGCGAAGGAGCCCGGCTTCGCCTTGCACCAACAGATAGAGTCGGTCTCCGAGAAATGCACCTGATGTCACGCGACCACGATACGGCAAGATGGTGTCCAGTTCAACAGTGGATGTTCCATTGTCCGGATTGATCGTCAGCAGAGCGATCTGGAGGGGCACATCGTCCGTACCCACATCATACGGCAAGAGGACCAACAGACCGTTACGGTACCCGGCGATCGTGCCCCACGACCGATAGATCGGATGCTCCACCCATGTCTCACCCATGTCCGACGTAACGGCGAGCGTCGTCTCCCCGAGCCGTCCGGGAATCGCCCGTGTGCACACCCAGCGTCCATCCGGAAGATGCGCCATGTCGATGATCGGCCACTCGAACGTTCGCACATTGCGGCGCCACGTCACGCCGTGGTCACTGCTGAAGCTCACAGTACCGCCGCTCCACCCAGCAATATGCGGTCCATCACGATGCATGTACTGCGTCCGTACTCTGGGAGCGATCGTCAGGCTGTCGGTGACCAGATCCACGACAGCCATAGTATCCACATTGCTGAAGTGATACGCCGTATGTCTGGTGCTTTCGATCACGGCGGAGACAGCCCCTTTCCAGAGTGCGGAAGGAAGTGGGACCGTGTCCGCGGTGAGCTGGCCCAACGTATCGAGTCGGTACTGAAGGTTGATCGGAGGTAGCGACGTTGGTGGCACAGCCCGCAAGGAGGTGGTCCAGATCAGTTCGTCCTGCAGACCGCGCACCATGGCACCGCCATCGCGGATGACGTGTGCGGAAAAGGACGGGAGTGTTGTTTCGGTGTCCATTGAGTCGGACACGTGAAGACGCCTGTACTGTCCAGGCGTTGATGTTACGGCGATCATCGAGGTAGGGTCGCCCGACCATACGCGCGGTCCGACAGGAAAGCCGTCCTGCAGCACAACGAGTGACCATGCTCCAAGAGAGTCGCCAATTGCCCGTTCCAGGAGTGCGTTATACGGATTCCACCCGACAGTATCGACAACGGACACTGCGGTATACAACCGGTCGCCATTGCGGTACTCCCGTCGGATCAGGATCCGGATGTTGGTTCCGCGAGTGGCATACTGCGTGATGATGCCTGGAACGAACTTCAGCCACTGACGGCTGGAGGGATCGTAGCGCCACGTTCCATCGGAGGTGGTGGCGATCAGCGCACCATGGGCATCATCGGTGATGGCGGCGATGGAATCGAACGCGACGTGGTATTGTTCATTCGCACCCGTCTGCGGGTCCACCACCCATAGAGCACCGTCGTTGAAACCGAGTCCGATGCGTCCACTCGGTAGCGTTGCACAACAGGTGATCCGTCGATCGCGGATCACGTCGCCGAACAGTGGTCGGTCATCATCGTTGTGAAACACCGAGATCGAATCAGGAGTGCCAACAGCGTAGTACGTCCGCGACATCAGGATGTCGGCATCGCTGTTAAACGACCTCGCGAGGCGCCACTGCCCGCTACCATCGTCGCGCAGGACCTGCCGTCCTCCGGTCAGAACCACGTAGCCCGTGCGCGTCGGCTCAACCGCGTACACCGTACCGATCGTCGGCAACTGGATGATCGAGTCGCTATTCGGCGTAGCACCCACAACATTGAGGATGCCGTAGTGGGCACCAAGGATCGGGCGTCCTTGCGTCGATGTGACCACGTACGGCACGTGTCGCGGAGATGACGCGAAGAATGCTACCGCTCCAGCTTCAGCGCCGCGTACGCCGACCGACGAGCTGAGGGCAACGAACAGCATCGCCCATAGACATCCATACTGCATCCAAACTCCTGCATTGAACACTACACCGCCAACGCAACTCCAAGCCTTGGGGATGGTTACAGCGTGGAGCCGGTTCTCCGGTGCTCTCCATCCGGCCGGCCACGTTCACGGAGTGGCCTCAGATGTCGCACTGGGGTCACTGCCCGCCGAATCGCGCACGATCCAGGCTGGAATGGGCAGGGGGCTTGGGTTGGTCTGTACAGGCAGACCTTGCACGTATCTTCGTGGTTGCTACCAAGCCCCCTTCACGATCTGACCGTGCCGCTTGTGACATCCACTCTGGAATTGATCGATACCCTGGAGCGTGCCCTCGTTCGTGAGGATCGCGCTGCCGTAGAGCAGCTGCTTGCGCAGTTCGAGTCCAGCACGGAGCCACTGCTCCAAGCCCGTGCATGGCAGGCCCGAGGCGTGCAGGCCTATGAGCAGGGAGACTTTCAGCAAGCGATCGACTTCTATCACAGGGCACAGCCGATCTTTGAGTCGGAAGCCTATTATGACGGTATCGCTGCGATCTGGATGAACCTGGGCAATGCCTACCGACGCGTCGGAGAGATGGCACTGGCCGAACAGAGTTATCGGCAGGGTCTGGCAGTTGCTACAGAGCATGGTCTCCGCGACACCGAGGCCCGGCTGCTGATGAACCTGGCGGTCGACCTCGATAATGCAGGCCAACAACATGAGGCCCTTGCCGAGTACGAACGTGTTCTGGCGATCGCACGAGAGATCCGTGATCCCAAGCTGATCCGGACGGCCATGCAGAACATCGGTGCGGTGTCCGGCGAACTGGGCGATGTCGTCCGCGGTCTTGCCTGTGCCCACGAGCTTTTGGACCTGTGCATCGAGGCCCGCGATGTGAGAGGTCAGTCCATGGCCCTCTCCACGATCGCCCATATCCATCGGCGGCAGAATGACCTGCCGACCGCTCTGCAGTTCTTCGAACGCGCGGTAGGCGTTGCCGAGCACGGTGACCTAACGTTAGACGCCGCCAACGATCGCCTTTCCATTGCCGCTGTGCTCTATGACCTGGGACAGACGAAGGAAGCCGAAGAGCTCACCGAGAGCGTCTTTGCCGTTGTGCAGCAGCGTGGCGACCTACAGGCAATGCACGAAGCAGCCAGAGATCTCGGGTACTATCGATCACGAAGGGGCGACAAGGAAGGAACGGGCGGCTACTATCGGAAAGCGCTGGACTACGCTCTCCAACTCGGCTACCAGCCATTGATCCAGCGCGCTCGAAGGCTGGTGGTGATCAACCTCTGTGAACGGGGCTTGTTGGAAGAAGCCCATGCTGAATGGGCCTTGTATCAACCAGGAGTGCACTTCGATGATCAGGATCCGATCATGGAGCATGCCGCGCGCGCCGCGTTCGCCGAAGCGATGAACGATCTTGACCTGGCTCGCGAGCACTTTCTTCGTGCCAGAGACGAAGCACGGGTCCGGACGTTCGTGCAGTTCGAACTCGAAGCGGAACAGAGTCTGCTTGGTATCGCCAAGCAGCGGCAGGATTTTGACGCCTTCGTGCAACATTCCGAAGCCGTGGCCGCCCTGATCGAGCGGATCCGTGGCGCAGAAGTCAAGAGCCGGATCGCCGTTCAGTCGGCCGAACAACAGATCCTGCAAGAACGTCAGGAGCGTGAACGAGAGCGTGCCGTATTGTACTCCGCCTTACCGGCCGATGTGGCCGACCGCGTGATCCGGGGAGAGCAGATCCACGACCAGTTCGAGTCGGCATCGGTGCTGTTCATGGACATCGCCGGCTTTACCACGATCAGCGACCGGATCCCTCCGGGACACGTCGTTCACCTCTTGAAGGCCATCTTCAATGTCTGCGACGACGTGTGTGCCGAGCACGGTCTGACCAAGATCAAAACCATCGGCGACTCCTACCTGGCCGTAGCCGGTGTACCAGAGCCCCTTGCCGATCATGCGCAACGTGCCGCACGGGCAGCGCTGGACATGCTCGACGGCTTGCATGCGCTGGAGTTGACCATGGATCCCAAGCTTGGCGATACCTCGTGGACGAAGGACGTGGGCGAGATCAACGTCCGCATTGGCCTGCATTGCGGTCCCCTTGTGGCCGGCATCGTGGGCGAACAACGCCTGCAATACGACGTCTGGGGCGACACCGTGAACGTGGCCAGCCGCATGGAGTCCAACGGAGTGCCCGGTTCCGTGAACATCTCCGCCAACATGGCTGCTGCGTTACAGGGCATCGCCGACTTCGCGATCGAATCACGCGGCACGATCGACGTCAAGGGGAAAGGGGCGATGGAGATGTATCTCGTGGCTCGTAGCTCGTAGCTCGTAGCTCGTAGCTGGTTGCTCGCTGCTCGCTGTTCGCTGCTCGCTGCTCGACTGCTCATTCCAGCCAGTAGGTGGTCATGGAGCCTTTGCCTTTCACGCTCACCTCGCCGCGCTCGGTGAGCTTCTGTTGCTGTTGGCTGTTGCTGTTGGCTGTTCCGTCTTTCTCAGCAACAGCAACAGCTAACAGCAACTGAGCGAAGGCTTCCGAGCATTGGATCCTCCCCGGCTCTCCGGTGCTCTCCATGCGGCTGGCCACGTTCACGGTGTCGCCCCAGATGTCGTACTGGAGGCGTTCGTCGCCAACGATGCCCGCTACAAGCGGACCGCAGTGTAGCCCAATGCGGATCCGGATCTCGCCCACGGTGGACGTCCAGGACGTGTCGCCAAGAGCCGGATCCATCGTCAGTTCGAGGGCGCTCAGCCGTGCCAGCAGGTCGATCGCCGCCTGGGCCGCGCGTTGGGCATGATCGGCAAGGGGCTCGGGTACGCCGGCTACGGCAAGGTAGCTGTCGCCGATCGTCTTGATCTTGGTGAGGCCATGCACCCGACAGACGTCGTCGCACACCCGGAAGATGGCCTTCAGCAGGTGCACCACGTGGCCCGGTGGGATCCGATCGCTGATCGCCGTAAAGCCCACGATATCCATGAACAATACCGACGCTTGTTCGAAGTGATCGCCGGAGACATCCTCCCCACGGAGCTTGCGATCGGCGATGGACGGTGGAAGCGTGCCATATAGCAGTGCGCGTTGGCGGGCCTGCTGTTCGCGTTCTTCTTGTAGCTCACGCTCCTTGGCTTGGAGAGCAAGACGGGAGGCGCTCTCGCGCCCGCGGATCTGGTCGGCCGTAGAGCGGGCTTCGGCAGAGTATTTCACGTAGTCGTCAAAGTCTTTCCGCTGCTCGGCTATGCTCATCAAGATGCTGTAGGCATTCTCCAGCATATCGCGGATCTGATGCTGGAGCACAAGATCGAGCACCCGAAGACCGATCTCATGCGCCGCATCGAGGCGTCCCTCGGCAATCAGGAGCTTGGCCTCACAGTACAGTCCGACCGCTCGCGTCCAGACCTGGGTCTCGTTGCGGGGACCGGCCTGATCGAACATGGCCCGTGCCTCGGCAGTGCGTTCACCATGCAGCAGCGCCAGCGTGCCCCGATAGATCGCATCGTTGTACCAGATGGTATTCTCCCGTTCGCGATACCATGAGGCCAGCCTCTGGAAGATCTCCAAGGCCTCGTCTTCTCGATCCAGCGTTCCCAAGGTGATGCCAAGATCCCGTAGGATCGCATTCCGGGTTAACACACTTCCTTGGTCGGACAGCACGTCCAGCGCCATGCGCAGCGTGCGCTCGGCGTCTGCCGTGTCGTGCATGCTATTCAGGACCCGCGCCTTGGAATGCAGGGCGTGCGCCTGCCCCACGGTGTAGTCCGTCTGCGTGGCCGTATCCAGTGCGCGTTGCACATACTCCATGGCCTGTGGATAGTCGCCCAGATCGATATGGATCCCGGCCACGAGCAGCGTTACGTCGACCCGCCCCTTGGCATCATCACCAACATCATACACGTCGATGGCCTTGTGGGCATACTCCATGGCCCGAGGCAGATCAGCCAGATCTACGTGGGCGCAGGCCAGATTATGCAGGATCCGAGCCCGCATGTAGTCATCATCCGGCTCCGCCTCTGCCAGACACTCATGGTACAGGGCAACGGCTCCGGCATGGTCGCCGGATTCATCCAGGGCGGTGGCAAGACTCATCCTCACCTTGCGAACCCCGGCCGTATGCCCCACTTGGTGGAACGTTTCAAGGGCCTGCTCCAACAGGGTCTGATGTTGCGCCAGATCGCCCAACCCCTTGTGCGCGATCGCAAGGTCCAGCAGACACGTCCCGATCTTCTTGTGATCACCGATCGTCCGGTAGGTGGCATAGGCGGCCTGATAGTGGACCAGAGCCGTGCGATACTCTCCCCGATTGCTGGCGATCAGTCCGCGGTAGCGCTCATCCAGGGCGCGCGCCAGCGGATCGTTGATCTGGCCCAGCTCCGTAAAGAGTCGATCGACCTCTTCGGAGTTGCTGGTGTTAACGATACGGAACAGATCATCCTCGATCTCGGTGATCGACCTCATGCGTCGCGGTCCGCTCAGTGGTGGTGAACACTCTACGTGATACCCAATATACCCCCCAAACAAGCCTGCCATTCACGTTCCGGTGTGGGGCCGAGAAACCAGGCCCCAAGTGTAACCCGGCACACCTTCATGGGTCGATTCACCTGCCTAGCCCCTTAGACATATTGCTGACCGTGTGATTCCGCCACCGCCCACCCATGAAGGACGTCAGGTATGATACTCGCCAACAGACTGGGGCTGGTCCTCGTAGCGATCGCCATCGGCAGCATCAGACTGCTAGCTCAGGGGGTTGTTGAGGAGCGAGGTACCGACGTGCACTCTGAAGGCCTGCACTACATGGTGGCGTTTCCGGAGGTATGGGCCGATGACTCCGAGAAGCCTACAGCACGGCCCATGACGCTCTTTCTGTCCAGTCGCTCCAATGCCACGATCCACATCACGACTCCAGCCTCGATCAACGGCAACGCCAGAATGGATCGTACCTATACGTTGGTTGCGAACGACGTGCTGGAGGTTCCCGTCGACGTAGCCTATATGAGCAAAGAGTCCCAGACGCGCACCGGGTACGGGATCGAGATCGTCGGAGACCGTCCGTTCTCCGTTTACAGCTACCAGGCTTGGCAGGGGAATGGCGAGATGACGCGTCATCTTCCGGTAGAAGCTTGGGGCCGGTCCTACTACAGCATGAACTTCTATCAGGATCGCTACGGGTCCAGTGGCTATGGATTCTCGTACCGGCCGGCACAGATCCTGGTGATCGCGGCGTATGACGACACGTTCGTTTCGATCGTCCCGACCTTTCATACCGAAGGCGGTGCTGATCTGCCGGGGATCACCAAGCAGACATCCGGAAACATCCAGTTGAACAAAGGTGAGACCTTTCTGATCAAGGGCGCGATCGATGTACTCGAGACCAAAGCCTTCATATCCGATCTCTCGGGCACGGTGATCGCTGCCAACCGACCCATTGCCGTGGTCTCCGGTCACACCAAGGTGGCCATCATGCGGTTTCCGGACGCATTGCCACCCACGGGACTAGCGATGCTGGAAGGCTGCATCGTGCGCAACAACGTGCACGACGCCATGCTCCCGGTGGACTTCGCTGACACCAGTTTTGTGACCGTCCCGGCTATGTACACCGTCAACCGCGTCATCAGCTCGGAGTCCTCTGGACAGCTTGGCGTCGAGGACGTTCGCGGCGACGTGATCCGATTTGTCGCCACGCAGGACAATACCACCATTCAATCCATGCGTCTGGATGGCAGCGGACTGAAGACCATTGTTCGCTTGAATCGCGGGGCAACGTGGCTGGAGACAACCGTGGAATCTGCCACTTGGTGGACATCTACCAAACCCGTTCTGGTCTGCCAGTATGGTAAGTCCTATGCCCGGATGTCCCCTGTCGGCGGCCTCCACAAAGATCCAGGACAGGGACTGCAGGGAAGTGTCCGTGTTGAAGCGGGAATGCCAATGCAGATGACGGTCCCTCCGGTGAACCGTTGGGTGAGCCATGCCGTGTTCCACGCACCAGAAGGGATGGACAACTTTGTGTCCATCGTGTTCCGTGATGGAGAGGACGCCATGATCCGTCTAGACGGAGCGCGCTTGTCTACCAGTCTTGGTGGTTCGAAGCGCACCATCCCAGGCACACCTTTCGCCTACATTCGTGCTTCGGTGTCCGCTGGAGACCATGTGTTGGCATCCGAATCCAGCGCGGTGACCTGGATGGCATGGACGTATGGTTCGCTTGATGGCCTCGTCTCCGGCCGAGCCTATGGCACTCCGGTAGCCGTTGGCCTTACAACGCCGTGCACGGATACCCTGGATGTGACCGAGACGCTTGACTGCGGTTCCGGCAACGCCGTGGTCTCGCTGCTCTCTGGCGTCGAGACCTGTAGCCATCTCTTTGCCGTCTATGCGGAGTCACTCAACAACTACCGCCTCGAGGTACAGAGTGAACTTCCGGCGATCGGACGCACGGCAGTCTACACGGTCCGTGTGGAGGATCCGCAACAGAATGCCACGGCTACGGTGATGGCGCAGTCCACTTCCGGTGCGTTTCTCCGCAAGACCTACACGTACATTGCCGACCGGCTCCAGTGGGCACCGGCGGCCCTGCAGCTTCCTACAACAACGGTAGGTACCCAACAGTGTTCGACCATTGTCCTCACTAATGAACGGACGGACAAGCCCCTTGCCATCAGCGCCCTTACGACGAAACACTTCCCGGAACTCTTCGCCTTCACGCCATCGGCGGTCACCATCCCGCCGGGCGGATCGATCGAGGTGCAGATGTGCGTCACGGCCAGTGCTATCGGTGCGTTCACGGACACGGTGATCGCCGTCCTGGACTGTAGCAGTCTCCTAACGGCAGAGATCGTGATACGGGCCGAGGAACCTGTGATCTATGCCGGCGATGTTTCGTGGGCCTCCGTGCCGTGGGAGTCTGCCGGCATCATCAAGGTCGGGGAGATCATCAACGCGTCCGACGTCGAGCTGGTGGTCCAGGACTACGATTCGACGCTGCTCAAGGGCAATTTTCTTCCGGTCGAAGGATTCGAGGTACCCATCGTGATTCCGGCGCGCGGCAGGCACACCTATCAGGTCCGCTATCAACCTGGACGAGTGCCGGGAGCGCCGCACCGTGTGGAGTTTCCATGGACGTCAACCGCAACGCGCGTGGATTCGATCAGCGTGTGGAATGGTTCGTTCATCACGAATGTTGGAGACCACGACGCGACGCTACCGGTTGAGTTCTACCCCAGCCCTCTCCGGCGGTCGGACGGACATGGTCTACAGATCACCGGACTCCTGGAGCAGTCGCAGGCATCGGTCTTCGACGACCTCGGCCGACTCGTATCCACCACCACACTTGGTCCCGGCAACAACACACTGCCGGCTTCGCATTTTCCCGGCACCGGCGTGTATACCATTGTCCTACAATGGAAGGGGGCCTACCCGGTCCGTCGCCGCATCGTCGTGTGGGACTAGACGCCTCAAAACCCTCCGGGTACGGTCGACAACTCCAACCAACATGCTCCATCGCGCTCGGAAAATCGCCGACCATGCTATGGGCGATGGCGATGTACGACCTGGCCAGAGCAATCCCCCTCAGATCGGCGATCGATGTACTGGCGTCAAGTGCGGCGTTGCAATAGGCCAGGCCAGAGTCGATCCGGTATGCCTCGATCTCAGCACGTCCTTCCTCAAGCAACTGGCCGGTCAGCGTCTCGACCATCGTCACCTCACGTGCAGCGATCGCCGGCTGCAGCTTCTCGACGATCGACTCCAGTAGCGGAAGTGTCACATCACCTCCAGCCAGAGCCGGGACATGAGGTTCAACAAGGGTTCTCCACTCGGTATGGGGCTCATCATCCATCAAGTTAACACCATGGCAAGCCCCCTTCCACTAACTGCCCACCAACATCCGTCTTCGGGCCTCGATGTACCTCTTCTCTCTCATCGTTGGTGTGGTTGCCACCGTGGCTGTGGCCGCGATCGTGATCTTGCGTCTGCCGCGCTTTGGCCGCATGCCACGTGGAGCGGGGCTGGAGCGCCTGCAGCGTTCGCCGAACTATCGGGACGGTCAGTTCGTGAATCTCTCGCCGACGCCGATGTTCACTGGCGAAGGGAACATGGTCACGATGAGCCTGAAGTTCCTGACACAACCAACGCCAAAGCGGCGCATACCTCAAGCCCCCTTGCCGAGCGTGAAGACCGTGTTAACGGAACTGGATCCGAACGAGGACGTGCTGGTATGGTTCGGACACTCGTCGTACTTCCTGCAGGTTGATGGCCGCCGCGTCCTGGTGGACCCCGTTCTGAGCGGGCATGCCTCGCCATTTCCCTTCGCCATCCGGGCGTTCCCAGGCAGTGATGCGTACAAACCGGAGGCGATGCCGGAGATCGACCTGCTCCTGATCACCCACGATCATTGGGACCACCTGGACCACGGCACGCTGACAGCGCTGCGGGAGCGCATCACGCACGTGATCTGTCCGCTCGGTGTTGGTGCCCACCTGGAGCACTGGGGTTTTGCACCCGAGCGGATCACCGAACTGGATTGGTGGGAGCAGACAGCGGTGCGTCCGACGGACCTTCACGAAGGCAGCACGGATCGTCGTCGGTTGTGGACCATCCACGCTACCCCGGCCAGGCACTTCTCCGGCAGGGGGCTTTCCAGGAACAGGTCGCTGTGGACGTCGTACGTGCTCTGCACGGCATCGCTCAAGATCTATGTTGGGGGCGACAGTGGGTACGGCGCGCACTTTGCCGAGATCGGCAGCAGGTTCGGAGCGATGGACCTTGCCATCCTGGAACTTGGGCAGTATAACGACAACTGGAAGCACATTCACATGCAGCCGGAGTTTTTCCTGCAGGCTGCACGCGATCTCGGTGCCGTGCGCGTGATGCCCGTGCACAACTCCAAGTTTGCTTTGGCGCAACACGACTGGGACGACCCTCTGAACACGACCCTACCTGAGCACCGTGAACAGGAGAACACTGATCCATCCGTGATCACACCACAGATCGGCGAGGTGGTGCGCTTGCGCGATCCGGGGCAGACGTTCAAGCGGTGGTGGCACACAGCTCCCTGAACGGGCGTCGTTACTCCCCCTCCAGCCAATACGTGGTCATCGAGCCTTTGCCTTTGATGCTCACCTCGCCTCGCTCGGTGAGCTTCTGTTGCTGTTGGCTGTTGCTGTTGGCTGTTCCCTCCTTCTCAGCAACAGCAACAGCAACAGCTAACAGCAACTGAGCGAAGCTCTCTGACACCTGGATCCTCCCCGGCTCTCCGGTGCTCTCCATGCGGCTGGCTACGTTT
>JANJTN010000033.1 GCA_024711065.1 bacterium | reverse complement strand
TGTTGATCGTTGCAGCGTGGTCTAGGCAACCTGTTTTACGATGGTGGCAAAGACCTCCGGCTGCGACATCGCCAGGTCGGCAAGGACCTTACGATTGATCTGAATGTTGTTCTGCTTCAGACCGTGCATCAGTCGGGAATACGTGGTCCCATTCAGGCGAGCTGCAGCATTGATGCGGACGATCCACAGTTGGCGGAACGTACGCTTCTTGTTGCGGCGGTCGCGATACGAGTACTGGAGACCCTTCTCGACGTGGTGTTTGACGACGGTCCAGACCTTGGACCGGGCGCCCCAGTAGCCTTTGGCTAGTTTGAAGTACTTCTTCTTCTTCTGGGACGCCGTTGCTTTGTTCACTGCGCGTGGCATGACGATGCTCCTAGCAATTGGTCGTCAGGAGAACGGCTTCCCTGATCGACCGGTGAAAAGAAAAAATCAGCGTTGTGCGAGCGCGCGCTTGATGGCTTGCTCATTGTGCGGGTGCACCATGGTATCCTGGCGCAGGTGGCGCTTCCGCTTGCGGCTCTTGCTCGTAAGGATGTGGCTGCGGTTGGATTTCTGCCGCTTGATCCCGCCAGTACCTGTGACCTTGAATCGCTTTTTAGCGCTAGAGACGGTGCGCATCTTTGGCATGGAGTTCTCCTGGATCGAAAAGTCGTTGTCGGTGATTATTCGTTCGTTGGTTCTACTGTGTCCGTTGCGGAGGTCGGCTCCTCGTCCTTCTTCTTCTTCTTGGGCTCCTTCTTGACGTCCGGCGCCAGGGTCACACTCAACACCCGACCTTCCGTGCGCATGTCCTGATCCACCTTCGACACATCCACCAACCCATCGATGAACTTCTGCAGAAGGTCGCGCCCAATGTCCTGGTGCACGATCTCGCGTCCGCGGAAGAAGACCGTTGCCTTCACCTTGTGGCCCTTTTCCAGGAACTCCCGCGCATGGCGCGTTTTGAAGTCCAGGTCGTGGGTGTCGGTGCCGGGCTTCAGTCGGATCTCTTTGAGTTCCTTCTGATGTTGGGCCTTCTTCTGATCCTTTTCACGCTTGCCCTGCTCGTACATGAACTTGCCGTAATCGATCACCTTACACACCGGCGGTTTCGCCTGCGGCGCGATCAGGACCAGATCCATGTCCATGTCGCGTGCCTTCTGCAAGGCGTCGCGGCGCGACAAGACCCCGAACTGTTCGCTCTCGGGACCGATCACACGGAGTTCTGTTCCGGTGATCTCATCGTTGATCTTGTGTTTACGTTGTTGTTCGGGCCGAGGGATCGGGCCCCGAAAGTAGGGTCGGCGCAAATGGCTTACTCGATAGTGGGTAAATCGACAGAGAGAGAGTACAAGAGCTTCAAAGATACGGAATCACTCCCCCTATGTCCAAACAACCATTAGAGGTTATCCCAATTCCGTAATTTCGGGGCTTCCCTTTCGTCTACGGCGCCCATGAATACCACTGACGACGTGCTCACGTCCATCGAAGAGGCCGACAAGCGAGCCCCTTCCCTGCCCGATACCCTGCCGGTTCTACCGTTGCGGGATATCGTGATCTATCCACACATGATCTTCCCGGTCCTGATCGGCCGAGCCTCTTCCCTGAAGGCGGTGGCTCAGGCTCTGGAGAGAGACAAGACCGTGCTGCTTCTGAGTCAGCAGCACTCGTCAACGGACGACCCGGGATTCGACGATCTGTACCAGCATGGGACCGTGGCCAAGATCCTGCAGGTCTTGCGCCTACCGAACAACCTGCTCAAGGTGTTGGTGGAGGGCATGGTTCCGGCCAAGGTTGGACGGGAGGTACAATCGGAACCGTTCCTCGAAGCGCAGGCCCTGCCGATCGTAGCTCGATTCGACGAAGCCGACCAGCACCTTCAGGCACTGATCCGGCACGCGACCGAATTGTTCACGGACTATGTGCGCAATCATCGGCAGCTGCCGCCGGAGGTCTTGAGTGCGTTCGAGAACCTGGACGATCCGGTGCGCAAATTGTACTATGCCGCCGCCAACGTGCAACAGAAGGTCGAGGTCAAACAAAAGGTCCTCGAAGCCGAGAACCTTTCGGACCAGTTCGTGGAATTGATCCAGCTGATCTCCAGCGAACTGGAGATGATCCGGCTCGAAACCGAGATCGACTCCAAGGTCCAAGACCAGATCGCCAAGTCGCAGCGGAAGTATTTCATCCAGGAACAGATCCGAGCACTGCAGACTGAGCTGGGCGACGATGATGACGGCGGTTCCGAACTCGGCCCCCTGCGAGAGCAGATCGAAGCCGCCGGTATGCCACCGGAGATCCACGCGAAGGCGATGGAGGAGTTCGATCGACTCAAGAAGACGCCTTCGATGTCACCCGAATTCAGCGTGAACCGAACGTGGCTCGAAGTGTTGGCAGCAGTTCCGTGGTCCAAGCGGACCGACGACGATCTGGATGTGCATCATGTGCGCCAGATCCTGGACGAAGACCACTACGACCTGGACCGTCCCAAAGACCGCATTCTGGAATACATCAGTGTGCTGAACCTGGTGGGTCACATGCGTGGTCAGATCCTCTGTTTCGTGGGCCCTCCAGGGGTCGGCAAAACGTCGTTGGCCAAGAGTATTGCCCGCGCCCTCGGACGGCAGTTCATTCGGATCTCGCTGGGCGGCGTCCGAGACGAAGCCGAGATCCGAGGACACCGCCGCACCTACATCGGCGCCATGCCGGGCAAGATCATTCAGAGCATGAAGCGAGCCGGATCGGTGAATCCGGTGATCCTGCTCGATGAGGTCGACAAAATGAGCATGGACTTCCGAGGCGATCCGTCATCGGCCCTACTGGAAGTGCTGGATCCAGAGCAGAACTCCACGTTCAATGATCACTACCTGGAGGTGGACTACGATCTCTCCAATGTGCTGTTCATTGCAACGGCGAACGTCTTGTACGATATCCCGGGTCCGCTTCGCGATCGCATGGAAGTGATCGAACTGAGCAGCTATCTGGAGCCGGACAAGGTGGAGATCGCCAAGCGGCACATCGTGCCCAAACTACTGGAGCGCCATGGCCTGGCCGACTTCAAGGTAGAGTTCTCGGACAAAGCCCTTCAACGGATCGTTCGCGAGTACACGCGAGAAAGCGGTGTTCGCAGTCTGGAGCGCGAGATCGCCACCGTCCTTCGCAAGACGGCCTCCCGGATCGTTTCGGAGATCTCCGGCGCAACGCGCAGGAACGGCAAGCCGGAAGACATTCGGTCCACCGCCGAATACAAGAAGCTCAAGCGCCGCGTGTGGAAGGTATCGGAAAAGGATATCGAGCAGTATCTCCGTGCGCCTCGCTTCAAGCAAAAAGACCAGGAGACGTCCGATAAGGTTGGTGTGGCCATGGGCCTGGCGTGGACGTCCGTCGGTGGCGATACGCTCCCGGTCGAAGTCACCTTTATGCCTGGAGCAGAGCGGCTGACGCTCACCGGAAAATTGGGCGACGTGATGAAAGAGTCGGCCATGGCTGCTCTCTCGTATCTGCGCACCAATGCCGCGCGGTTCGAGCTGCCGGACGACTTTGCCAAAGGCAAGGAGATCCACGTCCACGTTCCCGAAGGAGCGATCCCCAAGGATGGTCCATCGGCGGGTATTACCATGACGTTGGCCCTACTCAGTGCAGCCAGTGGCAAGGCGCTTCGTGGAGACCTGGCCATGACCGGTGAAGTCACCCTTCGTGGGCAGATCCTCCCCATCGGCGGGTTGAACGAGAAACTGCTCGCAGCCAAACGCGCCGGCATGACCACCGTCCTTGTACCGGAGGCCAATCGGCAGGATGTTGAAGAATTGCAGGATGGGCTCACGGACGGACTAGAGATCGTCTACATCCGATCCGTGGCCGATGCCCTGCCTGTAGCATTCCGTTCTACGACACGAAAAAAGAAGCGGTAAGGGGCTTGTTTCCGTCGTAACTCGTCGTATCTTTGTGACTTACCTCAAGAAACCAATAGCGCAGTAGAGGACCATCATGGCCAAAAAAGGAAGTCGCGTCATCATCACGCTCGAGTGCACGGAAGCCAAAAAAGAAGGCAAGCCGGCATCGCGCTACACCACGATGAAGAACAAAATGAACACGACCGAGCGTCTGGAACTGAAGAAGTACAATCCGTTCCTCCGTCGTCACACGATCCACAAAGAGATCCGGTAAGAGCAACGTTTGAACATTTGAACGTTTGAGATACAGTAGCGCCCCTTCGGCATCAGTCGGAGGGGCGTTCTTCGTTACAAACGGTTGAGCGCTTGAGGGCTTGAGGGCTTGAATGATAGAGGGGCTAGGTGTCATTGTGATCGATGGACCTCAAGGTTTTCAAGGAAGACACTAGCATCGCTATGACTTCGGAGACGAGTCCAGATGATCGTTTGTGCTCGTCACACTGGAGCAGTTCGGCAGTCTCGATCAACTCGAGCCAGTATTCCGTCTCACGAGCCTCTTTTAAGGCTACCGAGAACTTGTGGATCTTGTCGCGCACAGACTCGCTGTCAACTGCCTCCGCGATCATAGCGCCCGGCGCTGTCCCAGCTCTAGACAATTGATCAGCAAGTGAGTAGTTCCGTGTTCGAAGTCGTATCAAGGTGCTGAGTCTCAGCACCTCAACGCCTAGCGCAACAGATCTCTCACGTAAAGGGCCGCGCTGTTTCATACCCCATCCGTGCTTTGAGCCACTGGTTGTGTGACTCAAGCCCTCAGACGTTCAAGCCATTAAGCCCTCTCCGCTCCCTCAAGCCCTCAAGCGTTCAAGCCCTCTCCCCTCTCCCCTCTCTATTCTTCCATCATATACGCGATCGGCCGGAGACCATCGCTCGTTTCGAAGGCCACTTTCAGGATGGCCGTAGCAGGAACGGCGATCAGTGCGCCGATCGTGCCCCAGAGCCAGGTGAATAGAATGAACGCCAGGAACACCACCAGCGGCGACATCGAGAGGGACTTGCCCATGATCTTGGGTCCAACTACGCGGTCGATGAGCAGGTTTACGCCGAAGAGGACGGCCACCATCGCGCCGATCGTTCCTCCGGAATCGAATTGCAGAAGGGCCATGAAGATGGGCAACAGCTGCGAAACCAGGCCGCCGATAGCCGGGATGTAGCTCAGGAAGAACGTGAGTACAGCAAACACGAATGCCAGATCCAACCCAAAGGATGCGAGAATAATGTACGTGGCGACGCCGGTGATCAGGTTCACGATCGTTTGGGAGATCAGAAACTGCTGCACCTTCTTGTCCACACTGCTCATGAACGCTTGGCCCTTTGCCAATCGCTTGGGGCCATATCCTCTCTCCACCCCTTTGGCGATGGACTGCGAGCCGCCGATGATCATGAGCATCAGGAACAGGATCAGGATGGCGTTGCTTAGAAAGCCAAGTGCGCCGCCGAACCCGGTGGTCAGAACGGCAATAATGGTGTCGGGGGTAATGCCGTGCTTCAAATCCATTTGTCCCGTATCCGCTCCCATTCGAGTAAGGAGTCCCCGAACCGAGTCGGCAGCCCCCTGCAGCATCGCATCGGCCTTGTCCGTGTAATGCGGCAGAACAGCCGCTACCTGTTGGGCACATAAACCAAGAACAATGGCGATCGAAGCCAGAAGTGCACCGGCTCCAACAAGGGTTACCAGAAGGCCGATCCCTTTGGGAATACCTTTGCTGTTCAGCCATCGGATCGAGGGCTCAAAGATCCGCGCCAAGAGGATGGCGATCACGATGGGCAACACCACCTCGGACTGCGTCTTGAACACCGCCAACACCACAATGATGGTGAGGATGCCCAGAAAGACCGTGATCAGCTTTTGCTGCCGAACTGCGACGTCAGACATAGTCCCCACCTGAAATGTTCACAATCCTCAAGCCCTCAATCACTCTCTACTTCTTGGAATCCGCCCCAGCTTCTTCACCACGGCCGTGCCCAGGTCGATGCCGGCAGCGTTGCAGAAGTTCATCAGTGAGATGAACACATCGGCTGCCTCATCGGCACGATGGGCTTCGTCGATCGGAGCCCCCTTCCAGCGTTTCTTCTCGATGTTGGCCAGCTCCCCTGCCTCGCCGTTGAGTTCCAGGGCAAAGAACTCGGAGGGGCGCTCGATGAAACACTCACGTTGGTAGGCATCGAACGCGTGCTGGATCTCCGGGATCGAGTTGCCAACGGCCTCCTGCAGAGCCCTGCAGAGTGGGTGCTCACTCATCGTCGTCTCCGCGCGGCGTGTTGTCTGCGATCTCACGCATGCGGTAGCCAACACCGCGGACACTTTGAACCATCTGTGGTTGATCGGGCTTCTCGATCTTCTGCCGGAGACGCTTGATGTAGACGTCGATGATATTGCTCTCCGGGTCGAAGTTGTGCTTCCACACGTGCTGCATGATCATCGATCGACTCAGGATCCGCTCCTTGTTGCGCATCAGGTACTCCAACAAGGCATACTCTTTGGTGGTGAGCTCGATCTCCTTTTCATCCCGATAGGCGAAGTGCGTCACGAGGTCCAGGGTAAGATCTCCACACTGCAGTCGGGTCGTCTTTTCCGTCGTGGATCGCCGCAGGATGCTGCGTAGTCGAGCTGCGAGCTCTTCGAAATGGAACGGCTTGGTCAGATAGTCATCGGCACCCAGGTCCAACCCCTGCACGCGGTCTTCGGTGGACCCCCGTGCGGTGAGCATCAGGACGGGTGTGGCATTCCCCTCGTCCCTGAGGGCTTTAAGGACCTCATAGCCGTCCATTTTTGGCAGCATCACGTCCAGAACAATGGCGTCGAACGGATTGTCCATGGCCAGGGCCAGGCCCTGTTCTCCGTCAGCCGCCGTTTCCACGATATAGCGCTCCTCTTCGAGGCCGCGCTTGATGAACGAAGCAACCTTGCGTTCATCCTCGATCACTAGAATGCGCATGCTCGAAGATAGCGCGATATTTGCTGAATGGCATGGAATCAGGTTATCGGACAAGACCGCATCAAGCGTATGCTGCAGCGGTCGATCACGGGTGGCAGAACCCCCCAGTCTCTGCTGCTCAGCGGCGAGTCTGGCGCCGGTACGCTGGCATTGGCGATCGCCTTTGCCCGGGTGGTGAACTGTGAGCGGCCGATACAGGCGGACGACATGATCGACGCCTGTGCGTCGTGCCGATCCTGTCTGCAGGCGGCATCCCTGCAGCACCCGAACATCACCGTGGTGGCCGCGCTTCCTTCCGGGACCAAGATCGAGACCACGGCCGACCTGCCCCCTGCCCAGATCGAAGAATGGAAGGGGCTGATGGCAGGTGCAGCGGCTGATCCGTATGCCGACTTCCGCATGCCAGGAGCTACGCTGATTCGCATCCCGCAGATCCGCGACCTGAAGCGATCACTGTCGCTGTCGAATTCCCAGGAAGGACGACGCGTAGTGATCCTCCACCATGCCGATGAGATGAATCAGGAAGCATCGAATGCCTTCCTCAAGACGCTGGAAGAACCCCATCATAACGTTACCCTGATCCTGACCACGGAGCGTCCGGAGCGCATGCTGCCGACCATTGTATCCCGGTGCCAGGAAGTGGTGGTCCCACCGCTGGACGATACCGAGATCGTAGCCGCACTGGTAGCCGAGGGTCGGTGCACGGCCGACGAAGCCTCGCTGGTCACGCCGTTTGCCAATGGTTCACTGAGCCGGGCCCGGGAATTTGTTGGCGAAGACGTTGGCGCGGAACGTGAGCAAGCCGTTACCCTGTTGCGACTGGCGCTGAAGGGACGCGACTTCCGCGTAGAACTGGCCGATGCCGTCGCTGCTGCAGCAGATGGACGCGACCGCCAGAAGGCGTCGCTGCTGCTCTCGCTGATGGCGGTGTGGCTGCGAGATGCCCGGTCCATGGCCGTAATGGGTGCCGTGGCACCGATCGCCAACATCGATCAACGAGAGGCCCTGGAACGCTTTGCCGCCGGCTTCGGAATGGCCGACTTCGATCAGGCCCTTACCGTGATCGAAGCCGCTTCGGCCGACGTGAAACGCAACGTGTCGCTGGCTTCCATCCTGCTGACCTGTCTGCTGGATCTTCGCCGCATCTTCGCCCAAGCCAGAGCTGCTACAGGTACGGCTTCATGAAGCTGTGCTCCCTTCTGCTCCTCGTTGCCGCAGCATGGCCGGCCGTGACGACTGCCGGCGACCCCAGTCTGTTCGTGCGTAAACTCCGCTCGGCCAACAACGGCACCCGTTCGGCCAACATGGTGTCGTTCGATCGTGAGGGACGCCTTACCCGGTTCACTCCGGAAGATGTCCGCATTCTTGAAGGGGGCTTACCCGCCGAGGTGCTGAGTGTAACGTGTCCCACCGATACCCAGCGCGTTGATGTGTCCAGCGTGCTGACCCTGGACATTTCCGGGTCGATGAAACGCGGCGCTCCGAATCTGTTGTTGGCCAAAGAAGCCGCCAAGGCCTGGATCTCAGCGCTGTCCGAGGGTTCGGAGTGTGCCTTGACCACGTTCTCCACTGATGCTGCGTTGCTGGTGGACTTTACGGCGGACCGAGAGAAACTCGCTGCTGCCCTCGATGACCTACAGCCGGAAGGTGGCACCAACTACGAGGCCGGACTTCTTGGACCGTCCGGTGGATTGACCAGAGCCGCCAATGGCACCAAGCGGCGGGTGGTGGTATTCCTGACCGATGGCTCGGGACGCGTCAACGGTTCGGCCGTGGTCAAGGCCGCACGCGATGCCAACGCCGTGGTCTACTGTGTTAGCCTTGGTCTCCGCATGCCCAAGGTCCTGCAGTCCATTGCCGAGCAAACGGGCGGCATCTGGTTCGAGAACGTGACCACCGTCGAGCAGGCCATCATGGCCTACCGGCGCATCTATGCCGATGCCACCGGGTACGGAGGTTGTGACGTGGTGTGGCGTCAGCGTGGCTCATGCGAGCCCCAGCAGACGCTCCAGGTGCGGGTGGCCGATGGCGAATGGTCCACCACTCTCACTGTACCGGCCGCGGCCCGCAGTACGATCACCACCACACCCACGGCCATCGCCTTTGGCACCGCACCGTCGGGCGCTCGTTCGTTCCGGCTTGTTGCCAGCGGACAGCCTACCACGATCAACGAGATCCGGCTGGACCAGCGTTCGGCCTTCTCGATCGATGCCGGCTCTCTACCACGCACGTTGATGCCGGGCGACACGATGATGATCACGGTAACGGCAACACGATCGGATAGCACGTATACCGTTGGTCGGCTTTCGATCGACGCTGAGCCGTGTCCGGTAAGTGATCTGTACGTGACCCTCGGCGATCCTGGCAAGCCCCCTTCCAAACCCACGTTGCATGTTGTGCATCCTAACGGCGGAGAGCGTTTCCCGGTGAACCGTCAGATCGACCTGCAGTGGGATGGCCTGCCGCCAACAGAGCCGGTACGGGTGGAGGTCAGCACGGACGGTGGGTATGAGTGGAGGACCGTGAGCGAACGGGCTACAGGCAACTCTGTGAAGTGGCGAGCTTCGAAGATCCCCAGCGACTCATGTCTGCTGCGGGTCACCCACTTGCAGCAGCGGACCGGTGAACTGCGTCCGGACGTCACGATCCCGGGAGGGGGCTTTTTCGAAGCCGTGTTCGCCCCCGGCGGCGGCTATGTGGTAACCTCGGAGAGCAGCGGTTCGCCTGGTTCACGAGCCACGCGGCCGGTTGTGAAGCAGTGGGATGCCAGCAACGGGCGATTGATGGCGGAGCTGGGGCCCGGTGAGAAGCTCCGCTTCTCCGAGGACGGCTCGCTGCTCCTAACGTGGGACCAACGCGATGTGCGTGCCTACGACATGCCCTCGGGTACCTTGCGCTGGACGCGGCCCACACCGCGAGGCATCGAGATCGTGGATGTAGATCGGAGCGGAGACCGCGTACTGGTGGTTGGTGGCCCGGGAGACTCTACGGTGATCGTCGACGCTCGTTCGGGATCTGTTCAGACGGTGTTCCCCCGCTCAGCGGATCGCGTGCACTGGGGAGCCATTGCACCCTCCGGCGACCTGGTAGCCGTGAGCGAACATGACGGCACACTGGATGTCTTCGATGCCGCCAGTGGCTCCTTAGTGAGTGAGATCTCGGAGCCGGATGTGACGCGATTCTTCTCATCGGCGTTCTCGCAGGACGGTGCCGTGCTGGCCGCCACGTCCAGTCATGGCCGAGCGGCGCTGTACGACCCTCGCACCGGCGTCAAGCGCATGGACATCAGCCGGCGGCAGTATATCAACGACAACACCTATCTGGCCTTCAGTTCAGACGGCACTCGGCTGGCCGTAGAGTCGAGCACCGACCAAACGAAGATCGTGGATGTGGCAACGGGACAGAATCTGGTCTCAATGCGGCGTCGCAGCGATGTCGGTGGAGCTTCCGGTGCAGCCTTCATCGGAGACGGCGGCATGATGTTCGTGAACGTCCTGAGCAAGGTCTCGATCTTCGATGCCTTCACCGGCATTCAGATCGCCGAGGTCAAGCGCGGCAGTGGAGTCGCCTCGGCGCCAACGGCCGGAGATCGACTCGTGGTGGTTGGTCCCTCACGCGAAGTGCAGATCTATTCGCTCACATCTCCCCTGCTGCAGCAGGACCAGAGCGACGCATTATGGGCGATCTATGAGCCATCGGGTCGACTGCGCGACGTTGCCTTCAGCCCCCTGCCACTTGGTGGGTCGTTGGACAGTCTGGTGCAAGGGGCTGTGCTGAACACCTCTAAGCGCGACACACTCGTCGTACAGTCTTGGCAAGTACAGGGTGGCAGCGAGAGCAGCTTCTCGGTGTCTATGCCGGAATCATTCGCGCTGGCCCCAGGAGACAGTCTGTCGATCGACGTGGCCTTCCACCCTGCGGCCGAAGGAGACCACCTGGCTACGCTTGTACTGACCACCGATGGTGGACGACTTGCTGCCAGGCTCACCGGCCGGACGACTACCGACTCCCTTCCGCCGGCAGTGGCAATCGTCCCCGCAGACACCATCCCTCCAACCCCTGTAGCAGTCCTCACGGACCCGACCACGTTCCGCAGCATCCTTCTGCCCTCGGCGGTGATCCCGGAGTCCGGCACGCTCACTACCGGCGTGTACGATGTTGTTGGCCTGAGTCTCGGCTATGCCGTGACCGACTACCTGATGATCCTTGGCGGCGGTCAGATCCCTATTCCGAATCGGTGGTTCGGCAGCACGGGCTACAACGCCTCGGTGGCCGGTGCCTGGTCGATCGGGGCCAAGGGTGCCTACGAGATCGACACTAACCTGCTGATCGGCGGTGGATATCAGTATGGTCAGAGTTACTACGACCAGGACTTCAGCGAACAGCTGGACAGCAAGATCACCTTCAATGCCCTCTGGGTGTCAGGGGGCTATGGTAACGATGACAGCCGGCTGAATGCCTATCTCGGATATGCGTTCAAGCGCCATGAAACAGCCTTCGAAGGCACGTTCGACGCCGACGCTTTCATCTACGGACTTGGCTACGACTATCGGATCGCTTACCACTGGAAGCTCTGTGCAGAAGGGTTCTTCATGCGCACCATGGACTTTGTCCCGATCACGATCACCGCTCGCTACTTTGACGACGTCCAGGCCTTCGAGGTTGGTTTCACGTATGTCGGGATCGCTGCATCGGGTGCAGAGACCTCCGGTTTCCCTGTCCTGCCGATGCTGACCTGGGTACGTCGCTGGTAAGGCCGACGGCGTTCACACAGCTGCGTTAGAGCGCCACACTGATCACGCGTGTCTCCCTCGGCTTCAACGTAATGTGGAGCAGATGCTCTCGCTTTTCGTACGATACTCCGGCAGCTACAAACCGCACCGTTTCCGGAAGTGGGATCGCATGATCCTGCTCCAGGCCGGTAAGATCATGGATCACCAGGAAGCCGCGGCGCTGGTCGCTTAGGATGCGCACATAACCAACATAGGAAGCGTCATCGGTGACCACGACGATCGGATCATCGGGTTGCATGGACTTGACAACATCCATCGCCTGGAGTTCGGCGTTGCTGCGACGATAATATGGAACCACCGAGCCCCCTTCATCCCAGCGTAGCGGAACATCGCTGAACAACGGCAGCCGGTCGGCCGTCCATTCCTGGATCTCTTCCGGCGTGAACTCCAGTCCGGTGTTCACTGGTGTGCGCTCTCCCAGCTCCATACCGGCGTGCAGGAAGGCCACAGCGCCTGGCAACAGGCGCAACAACAACCAGATGTGTGCCACGGTATCCGGATCGCCACATCGCACTGCTGCACGCGGCGTATTGTGCGTTTCCGGTGTGGCGAAGAAGCGAATGGGCACTCGAGTAGACTCGATCCTGCGGAGGAAGGCGATCAGCTTATCCGCTTGATGGGCATCGAACGGCAGATATCCCACAGCAGCGTCGTATCCGGCCTCGGCAGAATCCTTGTGCAGATGAAAGTTCTCTTCGAACAGGAGGAGGCCTGGACGTGCCTTGCGGGCTTCGGTGATCACTGTGCGCTGAAGCGTGCGCGGTAGAGCATGTCCCATGTCGATCATCGCACCATCCACATTCAACGAACGCACATAGTACGGGATCACGGCACTGATGGTATTCCACAACGGATACTGACGATACTGGTCGTCGTCGAGCGATCGCTCGAACATCCGCAGCGTGTTGTAGGCCATATAGCGGTATTGCGGATGATCGTGCAGACGCAGATACGTCACATCCGACCACGCGGGCTGAGGGTCGTCTGCCGGCCAGTCTGCGAACGCACCAGGGATGCGCAGGATCCGGTTCTTGGCCCCGATCCCCTTCCATCCATGCTCATCCACTTCGATCTTCAGCGGCGGCGAGGAGAACAGTTCCTGGTAGTCGGTCGAGGGCTCGGGCAGATGTCGGAAATCTCTTCCATCGACCTTGGTCTGCATCTCGTTGAGCTGCTCCTCCGTGAACGAAGGAGCGCGCAGCACGCCGCCCTGCTCCATCAATCGAGCTTCATCCACCCAGTAGAACCATTGTGGGTTGAGGGGTACCAGTTCGGAGTCCAGACTTGCCGTACGAAGAATCGTCTCTACCACCACTTTGATCCCGAGGGCATGGCAGCACTCGATGAAGGTGCGGGCTTGGTCTTCCACCGACATCGGCACTGCCGGTTCGGCCAGCGTTGGTTCCAGGTGCAAGGGATGCCGAACGGCATAGGGCGAACCCAGCGTGCCCTTGCGTCCGATCTTGCCGACTTCGGTGATCGGTAGCAGGCAGATCGTGTCGACACCAAGGTGGTCGAGATACGGCAGAAGGCCGATCAGCTTCAGAAAGGTACCAGTGGTCCGCCAGCCATCGTTGGTTGCGCCTTCGCCGTGGTCATAGCTGGTAACGTGCCGAACCAGGCAGCTATACACCACCGTGTGATCGATCGACCAGGTGCGCTGCTTTCTGGATCGTGCCGCCGTATCGATCACATCCAGCTGATGCAGCAGGTACTGCGGCGCTGAGGAAAACGCCACGGGATGGTCGGCGCCGACCCATACTCCGGGCACCATATACGGGTGCGAAGGCAGGCTACGCTGCTCCTGAAGGATCGAAGTGAGTCGGCGGATCAATGGGGTCATGGATGGAAGTGTCCGTAAATGCGTTCTGCCAATGAAGAACCAACATGTTCCGCGAGCGTTTCCTGAGAGGCCTGACGGATCCGCTCAACGGAGCCGAGTGTTACGAGCAACTTCTCGGCTGTCTTCTGCCCCACACCGGGGATCTCGGTCAGGGCCGTTTGCAAGGTGCGAGCATCACGCAGCTTTCGATGGTAGGTCACGGCAAATCGATGGGCTTCGTCGCGCGCCTGTTGTAGCAGACGGAGGCTGCTGCTGGTTCTGGGTAGATGGATCGGGTCCGGATCGTTCGGGAAGTAGACTTCCTCGAGCCTCTTGGCAAGGCCGATCACCGTGAACCGATCTTCCAGGCCGAGAGAACGGATGATCTCCATGGCATGCGACAGCTGCCCCTTGCCACCATCGATGATCACCAGGTCAGGCAGATCGGTCTGGTCTTCCGGAACACTGTACCGCCGCGTCATGACCTCTTTCATCGCTTCGAAGTCGTCGTTGCCTTGTACATCTCGCAGTTTGTATCGTCGGTACTCCGACTTCTTTGGTTTGCCGTCCACAAAGACCACCATGCTGGACACGTATTCGGTGCCTTGCATGTGGGAGTTGTCGAAGCACTCGATGCGGCGGGGCATGGTTTCGAGATGTAGATCGCGCTGAAGCGACAGGACGGCCCGCGGCACCGTTTGATCCTTCATGGCTGCTTGCAGCAGATGCTCCCGTAGGAGGAAATCGGCATTGGTCTCGGCCATGGCCACAAGCTTCTTCTTGTCGCCGATCTTTGGCACCACCAGATCCAGCCCCTTTCCCCGTTTCCGTTCCAGGAAGGACTCGATCATCTCGGCATCCTCCAGGTCGCAGGGCAACAGGATCTCGGCGGGAACCTGGTCGGTGTCCAGATACCACCGCTCAAGTGTCGATCGGATCAGTTCTTCGTCCGTGAGCTCATCAGACCGAGTGACCATGAAGTGGCGCTTGCCTACCAGTTTGCCATCGCGGATGGTGAACACCACCGTGCAGGAGGCCGGGCCGATGCGGGCCACCGCAAACACGTCGCGGTCGATCTCGTCGCTGGCCATCACTTTCTGCTTGGCGGTGTATTCGCGCAGGCGCTCCAGCCGACGTTTGACCACGTCGGCATCTTCAAATCGGAGCTCTTCGGCCAGTGCCATCATGCGTTCTTCGAGCGACCGTTCCAGATCGCGTGTCCGCCCTTGGAGAACCTGGATCGCCTGACGGATATGCTCGTTGTAGTGCTCCCGAGAGACAAAGCCCTCGCAGGGACCCTCGCACTTCTTGATGTGATAGTCCAGGCAGACCTTATACCGTCCTTGGGCAATGGTGTCCTCGGTGAGCGGCAGATCGCAGGACCGCAAAGGAAAGATGCTGCGGAGCGTCTTGAGCAGTGAAAAGAGATAGGTGCCGTCGGTGTACGGACCGAAATACCGGCTGCCATCCTTGATCATGCGACGCGTCTTGAAGATGCGTGGGAAGGGCTCGTTGGTCACGCGGATGTAGGGGTAGCTCTTGTCGTCGCGCAGAAGGACGTTGTATTTCGGTTGATGCTCCTTGATCAAATTGTTCTCCAGGATCAGGGCCTCTGCCTCGGTATCCGTTACGATCACATCCACGTCCACGATCTTGCGCACCAGGGCCTTGGTCTTGGCATCCACCGGGCGGCCTTCCTGGAAGTAGCTGCGCACACGATTCCGCAGATTCTTGGCCTTGCCCACATAGATCACCTGGCCCTGAGCGTCCTTGTGCAGGTACACTCCGGGCTGACGCGGCAAACCAGCGACCTTGCGATCGAGTGCTTCGTTTTCCGGTTGGTGGGCTTGATCCATCCCTGCAAATTAGGGGCATGCGAACAACCCTGATGTGTCTTCTCGTGATCCTGGCCTCGTGCGCGTCGCCCGCTACCCGTGTGGTGCCGTCTACAGCGTGGATGTCCAAGGCCGACCCGGACCTATCAGCCGTTGTACATCGGTATGCGGAAGCTGAGATCGACACCACGGTGACCGTGCTCGTGGTACCCTCCAGGACGTGGATGGACCGTGATCGGTCGGGTTTGATCGAGGGCTGCGGATTGCAACTCGCTGACCGTCTGGACAGCACGGTGATGGTGATCTGTCCCAGCAGGGCGATTCCCTGCCTTGGGGCATCCGATCTGGTGGATGGCATGTTGTTGTCGCCCCCCTGGTCGCCGGACCTCTAAGGCAATATCTTTGCTGACAACACTTGGGGCCGGATTCATAGACCACGGGGATCTTCATGTCTGACGTCCAACGGGACACCATCGGTTCGATCGAAGAAGTAGCTGCCCAACTCAAGGAAGCAGCGGCCTTCATTGGCAAGCGTGTGATCAACCGTGAGGAAGTGATCGAACAGGCGTTCTGCGCCTTGCTGACCGCCGAACACCTGCTGTTGCAGTCTCGGACGGGCGCCGGCAAGTCCTTGCTGGCAGAGCAGATCTTCAACACGTTCGAGGGTGCGCGACTGTTTCGCGTGCAGGCCAGCAAGGAACAGCAGCCGGATACGTTCTTTGGAGGCCTTGATCTGGACCAGCTCAAGTCCGGCCGGATCATTCACAACACCCAGGGGTCGTTGGTCGAGAGTGAGTTTGGCTTTATTGACGAGATCTTCGACGCCAACGACTTTACGCTGCGTGCGCTCCTTTCGCTCCTGAACGAGCGGCGGTTGATGCGAGGCGTGCAGAACGTGCCGTCCACGCTACACTCGGTGATCGCTGCTACCAACTACCTGCGGATCTCCGAAGTGACCGAGGCGCTTTTGGACCGCTTCATGTACAAGGCCGTGATCCTACCGGACAAGGATCCGTTCATTCAGTACAAGATCTCGCAGCGCTACCTGGTGCATGGCGGCCGCCCGGCCGACCCACCCAAGCGGATTCCGTTCGCGCGCCTCAAGCATCTGCACCAGATCGTCCGCGGCGAGGCGACCGATCACGAGATCAGCATCTCCAATGAACTGCTGTACTTCACCAACATCACCATCCGTCAGTTCGAATTCCTGCGCAACCGCCAGATCGTGGATAAACGGTCGGACGGAGCCGGATCGGACTTCTACATTTCGCCGCGAACCCAGGCCAAGTCCCTGGACCTGCTCCGCGCCCTGGCCATGCTCAAGGGTCGCACCATGGTGGCCCACGAAGATGTCAGCCGATTGTACTTCATCTTCGCCACGGTCGGGTTGCCGGAAGAGGTTGCGCTGTTCCGCAAAGCGTACACAACGGTGTTGAACTCCCTGACGGCGTCGCGTGGATTCGACCAGGTGACCGTATTGCTGGACTTCACCGACATCCTGGAACAGATCCGCCAGCAGCCGCGACTGATGCTTCAGCCCCTTTCCCAGTTCGCCGGAGACCAGGTACGCCGCAGCTTCATGGAATGGATCAAGGAGAAGTTTGGAGCCGAGCAGCCCAAGGATCATAACCGTCTGGTGCTGGAGCAGTTCCTGGCAGATTTCATCCCTGTGTGTGACGAAGTGCGCGAACTCAAGCACTCCGTGGAGACCACGCTGCAGCAGACCTTGATCGCCGTGGAACGCGAGCTCCAGCGCGAGACCTAAGGCCATGTCACGCCAGATCATCGAAACATCGCCCTTCTTCTCCCGCATGGAGGAGTTCGGCTTTTTTGACACGGTGGAGGAGCACCTTCCGCCGGAGTTCACGATGATCTACGAGATCGCGAGGATCCTCGAGGACCTGGATCACCCTATCGCACGGGCACTTGCACCCGTGATGGAACTGGAGTCAGCGTCGGACAAGGACAGCACGCTCGACCTGGTCACGGTGCCGTTGGTACCGGAAGCAAAGGAGTACGAGGCGGACCTGATCCGCAGTGTGACGGAGATCCGCAACATCTACCCGTATCAATTCCTGCTCCCGGAGGAGGTCTTCCTTCAGCGCGTCGCTGAGCGCTCGCTGTGGATGCCCAGACCACGCACACCGCGCAACTTTCGATATCAAACGGAGAGCGACCGGTTCGCACCGGATGACCGCAAGCAGAAGGTGTACGTTCTGTTCGATACGTCCAGCTCGATGCGCCAGCACTACCGGATCCACCTGGCCCGGGCGATCACGTATCTCTTCCTCAAGCAGAATCAACGCGAACTTGGTACCGTCTTCTTTCGCACGTTCGACCTGGAGATCGGAGACCTGCTCACGGCACGGGACGCACCGGGCTTCGATCGTCTGATCAGCGAAATGATGCACGTGAGAGCACTCGGGAACGGCACTTCGTTGCAGAAGGCCCTTACCATGGCGATCGACGACATTCTGCACGAGTCACAGCTGTCGCAGGCGCAGATCCTGGTGATCACGGACGGCGTGGCTCATATCGATCTGGAGCAGCTCCGAGAACGGATGGGTACACAGATCGTGGTGAACACCGTCAAGATCGGTCACGCCCGGATGCACATCGACGCCAAAGTGATCGAAGATCAGGTGTACCACTCCAACAGCGAAGATGCCTTGCGTCTGCGTGAGCTGTTGCAGCAGAAGCACGATCTGGAGTCCTCCCTACGCTCAGCTGCCGGCCAGATGCGCACGGAAGGCCTGAAGAGTCAGCTGGGACTGATCCAGCGTCAGATCGATACACTCATGAAGAAGGTCTCCGAAGCCGTATCGGAGCATTACGGCCTGGAGATCGAGCAGCTCAGCAAGATCTATGTGGAGATCGACGACATCCCTGCGGCGGAGATGTTCAGTTTTCCGGAGGATAAGATCCGGGAGCTGGAAGCCCTTGCCGAAGCGCTCCTGCAGGAGCTGCGAGAAGAGCATCAGGTGGAGGACATCAAACGAGCCGCTGTGCTGTACGACCATCTCTACCTGCTGATGCAGTACAACAAGGTGGATGCTCCCCGCTTGGAACGATTCGCGAAGGAACTCGAGGACATGCTGGACAAGATCCTGAACCGACCTGGCCAGGATGCCGACGACATGTCGATCTCCGACCTCGAGCGATTCCAGCTTCGCAACATGCTCGAAGGGGGCGTGTCGGCACAGAAATACTCGCTGGGTCGCATCCTTCGTATGCTCTGGTTAAAGGCCAAACGCTGGTGGAAGGCGCGCCGGCAACTCCGGATGTTCTCGGCGATGACGGGACGGCGGCGGTAGGGGCACGCCAATGACGGCGGTAGGGGCACGCCAATGGCGGCGGTAGGGGCAC
>JANJTN010000031.1 GCA_024711065.1 bacterium | reverse complement strand
TCCCCATTCCCCATTCCCCACGTCATGAATATCCTGGTTTACCTTGAAGAATCGAACGGCACACTGAAGCGCTCCTCCCTCGAGGCTGTTACGGCGGCTCGACAGGTGGCAGGTGGCGCTGCCGTGTGCGGCGTGATCATTAACGGCACGGACGCAGCCGTCCAAGCAGCCGGAGCCTACGGACTCAGCACATGCTACAATGTGAGTGGTGCCGGATTTGAGCAGTTCTCCAATCAGCGCGCGGCCCTGGCTGTTGCCGAGGCGGCAAAGGCTTGCAGCGCCTCGGTGGTGTTGTTCTCGGCCAATGCCACGGGTAAGGATGTTGCCCCGCGGGTAGCCGTCAAGCTCCAGGCTGGCTTGCTAGCCGACTGTGTGGAAGTAAGCGCCGACGGAGATTCCATCCGTGCTGTGCGTCCGGTGTATGCCGGGAAAGCCCGTATCGCCGTTAAGGCCAACACGCCGGTAACGGTGGCTACACTTCGCCCGAATGTGTTCACGGCCAAGAAGAGTGAAGATGCAGCTGTTGCTGTGCAGTCGTTGAACGTGACCGTCGATGCCGGCGATCGTGCGGCCATGGTCACGTCGGTCTCCCGCAATGAAGGCGCTCTGGACGTTGCCGAGGCCGATATCATCGTCTCGGGTGGACGTGGTCTGAAGGGACCCGAGCACTTCGGCTTGATCGAGGATCTGGCCAAGTCTCTCGGTGCCGCCGTTGGCGCATCCAGGGCCGTGGTCGACGCCGGCTGGCGTCCGCACCGTGAGCAGGTTGGTCAGACCGGCAAGACGGTGTCTCCGACCATGTATGTGGCCTGTGGCATCAGTGGTGCCGTGCAGCATCTGGCGGGAATGTCCACCTCCAAAGTGATCGTTGCCATCAACAAGGACAAGGAAGCCCCGATCTTCAAGGTGGCCGACTACGGGCTTGTGGGCGACGTGTTCGAGATCCTGCCCCAACTCAGCAAGAAGATCTCTGCGGTAACCGGCCGGGGTTGATATGGTGAACAAGGTACAAGTGGATGTGTTCGGTCTGACCGACCGCGGAATGTCTCAGGGAGCGTTCGCGCTGATCCTGAAGGAATCCGATGGTCCTCGGCGGATGCCGATCATCATCGGCGTTCCGGAGGCTCAGGCCATTGCCAACGAGCTCGAAGGCGTGCGTCCGCAACGCCCCATGACGCACGACCTGATGCGCAGCATCATCGAGTCGCTGGGTGCCCAACTCCGCGAGGTCACCATTCATTCCCTCAAGGAGGGTACCTTTTACGCTGCTCTGGTGTTCGAGTACTCGGACCTGGAGATCGACGCTCGTCCGTCGGACGCCATCGCCATCGCTGTCCGCTGCGGTGTGCCGATCTTCGTTTCGGAAGAGATCCTGGACGAAGCCTCGATCGATCAGGGGGCTGATGCCGACGCCGCTGACGAGGCCGACGAGCCGGAAGAAGCCGAGGAAGAAGAAGATGAAACCTCGATCCCTGTGGCCAGTGAGACCTCAACCGAACCGGAGCCCCTTACGTACCGTGAGCGGCTGGAGCGGGACCTGGAGCAGGCGATCCGTGAGGAAGACTACGAAAAGGCGGCTCGCATCCGCGACGAACTCAACAAAGCCGAAGGATAGGCGTTCGTACGACATCACGTTTCGTCGTATCTTTGTGGCTCTTTCGCCGGAGTAGCTCAGTCGGTTAGAGCAACGGAATCATAATCCGTGTGTCGGGGGTTCAAATCCCTCCTCCGGTACCAAGCCCCTTACAGCCTGTCCCCCTCGGACGGGCTGTTCTCATTCTGGGCCTCCCTCAACGCCTGCTCCTCGGCCGGGATCCGGTAGCGCAACAGGATCACCGCGTTCAGTATCGTGGCCACGGCGGCCGTGAACCAAGCGCCCAGCATCATGGGAACCAACGCCAGCTCCAGGACCACGGCGATGTAGTTGGGATGCCGCATCCAGCGGTAGGGTCCGGTGCTGACAGGGGGCTTGCCGGGCATCACGATGATCCGCGTGTTCCAGCGTCGGCCAAGCGTACCAATGGCCCAGTACCGCAGCACCTGGATCAACAGGTAGCCGATCAGGCCCAGATCGAACCAGGACTGTGGTCCACGCGCTTCCAGGAAGGTGGCGATCAACCACCCTGTATGCAGAGCAAAGAACATCCAGTACTGCGGCTCCGGCACTTCCCTGCCGCCGCGGGCGAGCGCCCATCGACGGTTGCGCGCGGCGATCACCAGCTCAGAGAGCCGTTGCACGATCACCACCAGCAACAGACCAATGGTCACCGCCATGCCGATCCCGATGCCGAGGCCTTCCAGATACATCAGGGCACCCGCAGCAACAGTTGCTCGGACGAGAAGCCGGGTCCAAGGGCCGACATCAGCGCGTATCCCGGTTCGAGCCGGTTCCGGCGCAGCATTTCGGCCAGGACAAAGAGAACGGAGGCGGAGGACATGTTGCCGTGATCCTGGAGGACATCGAAGGCGATCTCGAACGCCTCCAGAGGCCGACCTACGGCATCGGCATAGGCCTCCAGTACACGTTGGCCTCCGGGATGCGTAACGAAGGTCTTGAGCTCCGCTTGGTCCACACCCCAGGTCTGACAGGCCTTGGAGATCACCTGCGGAAGGTGCGTGCGGACGAAGGTCGGAATGTCGCGCGAGAAGCGCACCTTCAGCCCCGTATCGGTCACATCCCACCCCATGATGTCTTCCGTGTCGGCAAACAGCGTGCTGTGGCCCTGGCGTACCTCCGGGCCTGTGCCGTTGTCCGCGAGTACAACAGCACCGGCACCATCGGCGAACAGACTGGTGCCGATCAGGTTGCTCTTGGAGGTATCGTTCTTCTGAAACGTGGC
Organism: bacterium; assembly: GCA_024711065.1. GTDB lineage: Bacteria > Bacteroidota > Ignavibacteria > Kapaibacteriales > Kapaibacteriaceae > OLB6. The sequence goes on along the minus strand of JANJTN010000031.1, from coordinate 5,172 downwards.
CGAACAGACCTCCACGGCAATGAACAGATAGGGTCCGCCGGTCGCTCGAAACAGGTCCGCCGTTCGAGCCAGGCCCGCGACGCCTCCGGCGCAGCCCAGGCCGAACACCGGCAGGCGCAGGCTGGTGAGCCCCATTCCCAACTTCTGCATCAGGACGGCATCCAGACTTGGCGTGCGGATCCCGGTGGTAGAGGCTACGACAATTCCTTTCAACTCAGACGCCGAAGTATCGGCATTCTCAAGGGCTTGCTGCGCCGCTCGAAGACTCAGATCGAGCGCAGCGGAAGTGTACGCCTCGGTGAACTCTTTCCAACCACGATCCCTGCCATACCACTCCAGGGGCTGAGCAAAGTGCCGCCGTCGGACGTGGAGGTGGTTAAAGACCTCCAGGAGACGGTCCAGGCCCTCCAGTCGGTCCTGGAACAGGGCATGGACCACGTCACGGACGGACTCCTGGGCCACGACGTGGTCCGGAACGGCGGTCCCGATGCCGGCAATGCGGGGATGGGTCATAGCGTTGTGGGTTGATCCGGTTCGGCAACCTCACAGGTATTGCGGAACGCCAGTTGGGAGAGTCGCTTGCGTTGATCGCTCTGCCAGTCGATGCGTGGACGCTGCTGTCCCTCCGGCAGGTAGCCCAGGCGATACAAGGCCATGAGCTCCAGGTTGTCCGGGACCTTGAGCAGGTCTTTCAGCTCCTGCCAGGCCTCCGGGATCTCCATCGGCGTAGAGATGAACTGGATACCCATACCCAATTCCCCTGCCGTGAGCCAGATGTGTTCAACCGCCATCCCAAGAGACAGCGTGCAGTAAAATCCGGACAACTCCCCTGGTTTGTATTCTTCCTTGTCGAGCAGCACGCCCAGGATCAGCGGTGTGCTGTCGATCAACTTCCGGTTGTCTTCGCTCAGTACTCGCGGAACACCCAGCTTGATCAGCAACTGTTGCACCGTGGGATTGAACACCTGTTTGATGAACGGCCGAAGGGCGGCCGGCATCTTGTCGATCAGGATCCCGTCGCGGCGCTCTTCCATCTCCTCCTTGGAGAAACGAAAGTACTTTCGGTAGCGATTGAAGAACGTGCCGGCTTCCATCAAGTGCTGCATGGTGCGTCCGCCGATCTCGGCGATCCTGCCCTTGATGTGGGCGTCGTCGATCAGCACGAAGCGCCAGGGCTGACTATTGAAATGGGAAGGGGCTCGCTCGGCAACCTCGATCAACAAGTGTTGATGTTCCAGCGAAACCGGTCGGGGGTCGAAATGTCCGTTGGTCGTTCGGCGGGATCGGATGGCTTCCAGCAGGCTCAGATTCCGTCGTTCATCGGTCATGCCGTCTCCTGATACATCTCGTTGATCTGCTCGGCAAAGGCCGCGATCACGGCCTTGCGCTTCACCTTGAGTGTTGGCGTCATCAGTCCGTTCTCCACCGTGAACGGGGTGTCGAGCAATCGGAACCGGCGAACGCGTTCGTATTTGGACAGGTCTCTCTGCAATTGATTCAGATCCTTCTGCACGGCGGTATAGAGCTCTTGCGACCGCACCAGGTCGGTCCAGGATCCAAAGGTCAGACCCTGGGTCTTGCTCCAGGCTTCGACCGCTTCCTTGTCTGGTACCAGCAGAGCGGTGCAGAATTCGCGAGCATCTCCGATCAGAAGCGCCTGATCGATCAGGGGGCTGGCCGTGAGCACCGCCTCGATCGGCTGCGGGGCGATGTTCTTGCCACCACTCGAGACCAGGATATGCTTTTTGCGATCGGTGATCACCAGATGTCCCCGCTCATTGAAGTGACCAACATCGCCGGTGTGCAGCCATCCATCGGGCTCGATGCTCTCGCGAGTGCTCTGCTCATCCCTCCAGTATCCCCGCATGATGTTCGGACCCTTGGCCATGATCTCGCCATCAGCGGCGATCTTGATCTCTACGTTGGGAAGGGGCTTGCCAACCGTCCCCAGCTCCTCTTCACCTTCACGGTTGAAGCACAGGCAGGGCGAGGTTTCGGTCAAGCCATACCCTTCCAGGATGGTCAGTCCCACGATGTGGAAGAATCGTCCGACCTCCACACTGAGTGCGGCTCCACCGCTCACGAAGAACCGCAGACGGCCACCGGTGCGTTCGCGGATCTTCGAGAACACCAGCTTGTCGGCCAGGCGATACTGGAGCTTCGTTGTAAGAGCGTGGTCTCCATCGATGTAGCGGTAGCCCACCTGCTTGGCCCAGGCAAAGATCTTCTGTTTGAGCGGCTTCTCCCGTGCCATGGCTCCTTCGACGCGCATCTTGATGCGCTCAAACAGACGTGGGACGGACGTCATCACCGTTGGCCGGACCTCGCGCATGTTCTCGGCAACGGTCTCGATGGACTCGGCGATGTAGGTGGACGTGCCAACGGCGAAGGCCAGGTAGTAGCCGGTCATGCGCTCGTAGGAATGGCACATTGGTAGGTAGGACAGGAAGACGTCGGTTTCGGTGATCTCCACGATGTCCAGGGCGCCGGCGATGTTGGACATCAGGTTATGGTGCGTGAGCATCACGCCTTTGGGGTTGCCGGTGGTGCCGCTGGTATAGATCAACGTCAGCAGGTCGTCGGGACGTACTCGCTCGGCCATTGTGCGGAATTTGGTCCGGCGTTCCGGCGCACTGGCAATGGACGAGCCGGTGGCGATCACATCACGAAACCGCAGGATGCGATCGGAGGCCTCTACATCATCGTTCATTACGATCACCAGTCGCAATGACGGGATCTCGTCCCAGACCTTCAGGATCTTGCCGAGCTGGAGCTTGTTGGAGACGATCACACAGGTTGCTTCGCAATCCCGAAAGATATAGGCCGCTTGTTGCGCCGTCAGCGTCGGGAAGATCGGAACATCCACCGCTCCCATCGTCGTGATGGCAAAATCGGCGGCTGCCCACTCGATCCGGTTCTCGCTCACGATGCCGACACGCTCGCCTGGCACAATGCCAAGATGCAGCAAACCGAGCGTGAAGCACTCAACATCGTGCCGCAACTCATCATGCGTCACGTTCCGCCACTCCCCCTCGATCTTGCGGGAGTAGGCAACCTTATCGTGCCGACCCTCAAATCGGTCGCAGACCTCCAGGAACATCGCCGGGATCGTTGTCGCCATGTTCATCATGTGCCCTCGAACATCGTATGCATCAGGACCGAGCCGTCCAGCTCGACTGCTTAACCGCGGTTCAATGTAGGAAGTTCTCCCAGGTGCAACAACAGTCGTCTGCGTGTTCGTCCAGGGGAGTTACCGCAGCCGTAACACACATCGGCCGATCACGAACCAGGCCGCTGATGCCGGCAGACGACCGGTGTCGTCGAGCACGACATCTGCGCCCTCCAGCCGCGCCGTGGCGGTGCCCACGGCCGATCCGTCCAGCAGGTACAGCAAACCTGTCGAGGCTTTTTGCAGGCAGTAGCCGGCACCGGGTGCTACCCAGGACGCACCCCGGCGGAAGGCGTCGATGGCATGTGCGGTGTCCGAGAGCGGCAATGTCTGCTCCTGTGGTAATACCGATACCGGCTGTCGATGCGTGGTCAGGAACACGCTCGTGTACATTCGCACAACAGAGGATGTGTCGGTGTCCAACCAGCCGTGCTCAACCACGATATCCTCGATACCGTCGCCGTCGTAGTCGGGGATCATCACAAGCGAGGATATTCCCCCACGATAGCTGTTGTTGTTGCCGGGGAGTCTGGCCTCGCCAAAGAGTTCAACCACGGCGTCATCGGTATTGGGGCAGGTGTAGATGCGAGCGGCCAGCCCCTCCGGCGGATTCCACTGAACGGCCATTGGTCGATCGGCGTCCATCACAACCGGATACCACCAGTTGGTGACACGCTTGCGCTGCCCGAACCATGGGCCATCACCTCCAAGGTTCAAGTCAGAGACCGTTGGGCGGATCTCCACCCTGTCAAGAGTGACCTTCAAGGAGGGGCGATCTTCCGTGAGCGCATTCGTAAAAAAGTGCCAGACTGTATCAGCCCGCAGGACCTTGCCACCGTACCAGTACCGCTGTGGATTGGCGATCTCGCGGAGCACCGTGCTGCGGATCGTGTCGCGCCGCTCGGCCAGGTCGTCCGGGTTGAGTTCCACCAGTTGGTAGTAGCCGGCATCCCAGCTGTCGTACTTGAACACCAGGCGCACCATGCACACCCTACCGGAGAGGCGACCGACCATCATGATCGTCGACCTGAAGTCCGACGATGCCTTGGGGTCGCGCTCGGTGGCGCTCCACTGCAGGTACGGCTCCTGGGCGTCGCCGTAGGTGATATAAGCAAGACTCTCTTTCTGATTAGCCGAAAGGACATCCTGGAACCCGTCACCGTCTAGATCACCCTGGTAGGCCACCATTGGCGCATTACCATCGACAGCTGCAGGAGCTCTACCACCCTCATTGTAGGCAGGCCGTAACGTCTGCGACGGGGTAAAAGCATCCATTGCGAAATATGCCTTGCTTTCCGTGGCAAAATTGACGTCGCTCGGTCCAGGACCGTTGCTTTCATATACCGCATACACGTTTCGCACCGGCAGCGGCAGCTGAACGGGCCACGGTTGCTGGTCGGTCAGCAGCGAGGCCACGGAGTAGAACAGAAAGGTGTCGCTCCGTATCGGCTCGAATTTCCGAAGTGCGACGAGCGAAGTGCCGTCCGGTAATGTGACGACATTCGGGCTGAGGACGTACCCTTGCATTGTCGCTGCCGCCTCCCACTGTTGGGCCGCCGCCTGAACGGGGCTCATCAGCAACAGCACCGAGAGCAGGCAGCTACCAAGCACCATGGACCGATAACGCGGAGGGGTCATGCACGGAAAATACACCGTTCTGCCTCTCCCTGCCGCTTCGGGGCATCCCTCTCCAGTTCTGGAGAGGGAAAGCTGCCGCAGGCAGCTCACAGCCAACAGCTCACAGCCAACAGCTCACAGCTCACAGCCAACAGCTCACAACTCACAGCCAACAGCTCACAGCTCACAGCCAACAGCTCACAGCTCACAGCCAACAGCTCACAGCCAACAGCCTCAGTCCAGGAAGGACCACGTAAGCGAGATCCGCAGGTCGCGGATGATCTCGGGCGCTATCGAGGTGGTGTACCAGCGCGAGACGAACACGTTCTCGTAGGAAACGCGCAGCGAGGCGTTTCCTAGCAGGGCGGTCAGGAACAGATCCATGC
>JANJTN010000018.1 GCA_024711065.1 bacterium | reverse complement strand
CGCCGCGGGTTCTGGATCACGGCTGCCAAGAGTGCCGCCTCACGTTTGGTGAGGTTCTTGGCGTCCTTGCCGAAGTAGTGCTGCGCGGCTGCCTGCACACCATAGATCCCGTCGCCCCATTCGATCACGTTCACGTACATCTCCAGGACGCGTTTCTTGCCCCACACGTAGTCGATGGTGTAGGCAATGCCGGCCTCCATGGCCTTGCGGACAAAGAAGCGCATCGGTAGCAGATACACATTCCTGGCGGTCTGCATGGTGATCGTACTGGCTCCGAGAGGGGGCTTGCCACGCTTGACGCGTCCGGGGTTGACCTTCTTGGCATGATCCACAGCCTTCCAGTCCACTCCCTGGTGCCGCATGAAACGCCCGTCCTCCACGGCGATCACGGCTCGGAAGACATGCGGAGAGACCTCGTCGTACGACACCCAGTCCTTATCGATGGCGAACCGGTGGCCCGTAAAGGGGGCTTCCGCCAGACGCCACACCTGTAGAGGTGTGGCCAGCGGTGGTACCCACTTGAGCAACAGAATGGATGCGGCAAAAGCCACGGTCCCCCAGAGCAGGACACGTCCCGTCCAACGGAGGATAGTTTTCAACACATTTGCCATGTGAATTAACGATTGTTAGGTTTGTGACCGTCAAACTTAATGAACGTAAAGTCCGCGTGAAAGACCTCGACCGTCAGATCTGTGCGATCCTGCAAGAGAACGGCCGCCTGAGCCTCAGCGAAGTGGCCGAGGTTGTTGGTGCGTCCGTGCCCACCGTAAGCGAACATGTGAAAAAGATGGAAGCCGACGGTGTGATCCGCGGCTACCATGCCGTGATCGATCCGCAGGCCGCGGGTCTGGATGTGACGGCCTTCATCTTCGTGGATGTGGACTCGAGCATGAACTACGATACGTTCCGCAAGCAGTGCCGCGTGCGCAAAGAGATCCAGGAGGTGCACGCCGTAACCGGCACGGCATCACACGTGATGAAGGTGCGCGTGCCGAATACCGGCGCCCTGGAGCAATTGCTCAGCACCATCCAGCGATGGAAAGGGGTTACCCGTACCCTGACCAACGTGGTCCTGAGTACCCATAAAGAAACAACCGATCTACCATTGTGAGCAGGGAGTCCAACAGTATGCAGCGATTCGATGTGGTGTCCGCAGCGCGGAACTGGAGATTCGACGGGATCTCGTGGCCAACACCATCCGACGTGGTCGGCGAAGTGTTCGCCAGTGATGTGCTAACACTGGATGAACTCCGACAGCAACTGAGCAAGCCCACCTGGAAGTCCCTCCAGGCAACCATCGAACGTGGTAAACCTGTGGACCCGGCCATCGCCGACACCGTGGCACTGGCCATGAAGACCTGGGCCATGGAGAAGGGGGCTACCCACTATACGCACTGGTTTCAGCCCCTTACCGGTAGCACGGCCGAAAAGCACGAGTCCTTTGTAGCACCCACCAGCGATGGCACGGCGATCTCGCATTTCTCCGGCAGCGAGCTGATCCAGGGTGAGCCGGATGCTTCGTCGTTCCCCAGTGGCGGTCTGCGGCAGACGTTCGAAGCCCGGGGCTATACTGCCTGGGATCCCACCTCGCCGGCCTTCATCATTCGTCACCCGAATGGCGCCACGCTGTGTATCCCGACGGCCTTTGCCTCCTTTACGGGCGAAGCGCTGGATAACAAGACGCCGCTGCTACGATCGACGCAGGCCGTGAATACTGCGGCTCTGCGCGCCCTGGCATTGTTCGGCAACACCACCGCCACGCGCGTTGGCAGTACCGTGGGTGCCGAGCAGGAGTTCTTCCTCGTGGATGAGGAGTTCGCCATGCGCCGGCCGGATCTGATCATGACGGGACGCTCGTTGTTCGGAGCGAAGCCGCCGCGGGGACAGGAATTGGAGGATCATTACTTCGGTTCGATCCCAACGCGGATCCTGACCTACCTCACGGATGTGGAGCACCAGCTGTACGCCCTGGGGATCCCGATCAAGACGCGTCACAACGAAGTGGCCCCGGGTCAGTACGAACTGGCGCCGATCTTCGAGCAAGCCAACATCGCGGCGGATCACCAACAGCTGACCATGCAGGTGCTGCGCAACACGGCCCGCAAGTACGGCCTGGTGTGTCTGTTGCACGAGAAGCCGTTCGCCGGGATCAACGGATCTGGCAAGCACGTGAACTGGTCCATTTCTACCGATACCGGCATGAACCTGCTGGAGCCGGGAGATACACCTCAGGAGAACATGGTCTTTTTGTTCTTCTGTGCCGCGGCGATCCGTGCCGTAGATCTGCATCAGGACCTGCTCCGCATCTGCGTGTCTTCGGCTTCGAACGATCATCGCCTCGGTGCCAACGAAGCGCCGCCGGCCATCATGTCCATCTTCCTGGGTCAGGAGCTGACCACGGTCTTCGAGCAACTCGTTAAAGGCAAGCCGACGGCGAAGCGGGCCGCTGGACTGCTTGGTCTGGGTACGCCGGTGCTGCCGCACATTCCGCTGCATTCCGGCGATCGGAACCGGACATCGCCTTTTGCCTTCACGGGTAACAAGTTCGAGTTCCGCGCCGTTGGGTCCGACCAGTCGATCTCGTTCCCGGTCACGGTACTCAACACGATCATGGCTGAGTCCATCGACGCGCTGGCATCACAGGTGGAAGCCCTGATGAAGAAGCGGAAGTCGTTCGAAGTGGCCCTACAGGAAGTGCTCAAGGAGACCTACAGCAAGCACGAACGCATCATCTTCAACGGCGATGGCTATGCCGACGCCTGGCAGAAGGAAGCCGCCAAGCGGGGTCTGCTGAATCTGACCACGGCCGTCGATGCCTTGGAGAGAATGGTAGACAAGAAGAACGTGAAACTCTTCTCCAGCTACAAGGTGCTGAACGAACGCGAACTCGAAGCCCGACAGGAGATCTACTTCGACCAGTACTTCAAGAAGGTGAACATCGAGGGGGAGACCGCCGAGTGGCTGGCCCAGACCCACATCCTGCCGGGTGTGCTGCAATCACTGCAGCAGGCAACGGCACTCACGTCCACCGGTTCGGCCGGCATCAACCGCCGTGTAGAGAAGCTCACGGCCCTCTTCGACGATTTCTACGAGGCCATCGAGCGGCTGCGCGAACAGAACAAGGAGCTGGGGGGCGACGATGTGCACAGCAAGTCCAGACACATGCGAGACAATGTGCTACCGGCAATGAATGCGCTACGGAAGACCGTAGACCGCCTCGAACGCGTGTGCGCCTACGACCACTGGCCGCTGCCGGGTTACCGCGAGATGTTGTTCGTCAAGTAACGATGCACGATCCTGCCGTGGGCGTCCTGGAACACCACCAGGCACGGACGGCAGTGATCGGTTTCGAACACTTCGCGTCCGTCCAGCAGGAACAACCGCCGCGTGGTGAACGGCGGAGCCTCTTGAACCAAACGGCCCGGTAGCCAGCACCCCGTCAGGGTCACGCTGCCGGGCTGGTGTTCTGTTACGAAGGGGATCGGCGCCGTGATCACAAGACTGTCCACCAGCACTCCTGTCTGGAAGGGGGCTCCCAGCAGCGTCAGGCCGGAGAGTACTGCACGCATGCTGCTGATACCAGGCGGTATCGCTACATCGATCCGCAGGCGATGGTCGCGTCCATTCAACGACACATCGCTTGCGCGTACTACGCCTGCAGTGCCGGAGGCAACGTTGTCCACGCGGTAAACGCCACCGTCGATTCGCAGATACAGCGTGGCCGTGACCGTGTCGAGCCACGGGTTTTCGTAGTCCATGTCGATCGGTAGATCCAGCAGTGTGCCAACGGGCAGCGTGGTATCCGCAATGCGTGCCGTGAAGGCGCCGATCGAATCGGCCTTGGCTTCACCGGTGATCCAGCACATCGAAGTGTCTTCGCAGACGGCCGTGGCCACGCGGAAGACCACGGGCAGGCGCAGTGTGGTGTTCACCAGCGGGAACCAGGTTACCGTGAACGTCACGGATGTACCGGCAGGAACGACCCGCGGCGCACCGGGTGTGATCACCACGAGTGGTTGGGCCATCAGAATGTTCTCGACCACCACGTCGTCGGTGCCGGTGTTCTCCAGCAGGATGGAGCGCTGCACTGGACGTCCGGCCTTGACCGTACCGAAGTCCACGCCGGTGGTACGGATCTGCAGTCCTTCTGCTTGGGACACCACCACCGAGTCTTCGCTCACACAGCCGTTGATGGTGGTGCCTTGCACGATGTACGTGCCTGGTGTGGTCACCAGGATCTGAGCTGTCGTAGCGCCGGTATTCCAGCGCCACAGGATCACATCGTTCAGCTCGGCCGCGGCTTGCAGAGCGATCGGTTCGTTATTGCAGAGGGCCTGTCCGCCCGTGATCGAGATGCGGGGCAGGGGATATTCGATCACCGTAAGCGTATCGCTCACGCCGTCGCAGGCATTGCCATCGGTCACCGTGAGCCAGTACGAGCCCCCTTCCGTCACCCGGATCGTGGGGGTCGTTTCTCCGGTACTCCAGGTGTAGCTGGCATAGCCGGGATCGGCTTCCAACGTGATCGTGTCGCCCGTGCAGAGCGAGCTGCGGGTATAGCGGATCTCGGGTTTGAGACGATTCCGCGCGGTGACGAAGGAAGATGTGGTACTGTCGCACACGCCGCCATCGGGTCGCGGCGAAGTCACCCGGACCTGCAGGCTTCCCGAGCGGTCCCATTGCACGCTCACGGCACTGGTGCCCTGACCGACAAGGATGGATCCACCGTCGATAGACCATTGGTACGTGGCGCCGCCAACGACCGGAGTGGAATAGGTAGTGGCAGAGTTCCGGCACACATCCCGTGGACCGCTGATCTCGGCCGGCGGAGGGTCGATCAGTTCAATGCGCACTTCGTCGGACCGACCTACGCAGCCATTGGTGTCCACCACTTCCAACCAGTACGTTCCGGCCTGTGAGACCTGGATGCTGTTCGTGGTATCGCCGGTACTCCATCGATAGGCGCGAAAGTCATCACGGGCTTGCAGGACGGCAACATCGCCGCGGCAGAGATACTCCAGTGGGTTGCCGATCAAGGGGCGGGGGAGGGGGACGATGATGACATCCACTTCTGCGGTGGTTGGCACCCCTTGGTAGAACCCGGTAACGGAGTAGCGTCCGGCAGCATACACCGTGATCGCGTTGGTCGCATCACCGGTACTCCATCGAACACCTGTCCAGCAGGCGGGATCCACGGAGAGGATCGTCCACCCACCACCGCAGATCGTCCGCTTTCCGTCGATCTCCGGACTGCAAGGGGCTGCCCTGAGCGCCGCAGCGCTAAGTGCAATGGCCAGAACGATGGTAGCCCAACGGAACATGGTAACAACCTAGCAAGGATCGTTCCAACAGATCACTCCCGGAATCACTGACTCCCGGAATGATCTAAAGCGTTTGCGCTTACTTCTTCTTCACTGCCTTCTTGACCGCCTTCTTCGCGGCTTTCTTGGCGGCTTTCTTCTTGGGCGCAGCTTTCTTGGCGGCTGGTTCGGCAGTGGCTTTGGCGGCCTTGCGGGCGGCTTTCTTGGCGGCAGCCGGATCCGGCTGCTCGTCGGCCAGCTTCAGCACATCGGCATACGTCAGCGAGGCTGCATCAGTGCCCTTGGGGATGCGTAGGTTGCGTTTGCCGAATTTCACGAATGGACCCCACCGACCCTTCAGGATCTGGGCGTCGGGGTCTTCGTCGAAGGTCTTGATGGTGCGCTCGGCAACGGACTTGCGCTTTTCGATGATCAACTCTTCGGCGCGGGGAGCCGTGATGGTGAGGGGGTCCTCCCCCTTGGGGATGGAGGCAAAGAAGCCCTCATGATCGATGTACGGTCCAAACCGGCCGACCTTGATCACCATGGGCTTGCCTTCGAAATCGCCCACCACATAGGGGAACTTGAACAGCTCCAGGGCCTGCTCCAGCGTGATGGTCTCGATGGACAATGCGCCCGTGAGCCCCTTCATCTTCTTGTTCTCGTCGTCGGCATCGCCGATCTGGGCAACCGGGCCGTAGCGAGCCAGGCGGACGTACACATTCTTGCCGCTCTTGGGGTCCACGCCCAGCAGACGCTCGCCGCTCTGACGTTCGGCGGTTTCGGCCGTACGGTCCAGGTCTTCCTTGAACGGACCATAGAACTCGGCGATCATGTCGTTCCACTTCCGCTGTCCGGCGGCGATCTCGTCGAACTGCTTCTCCACCGAGGCGGTGAAGTTGTAGTCCATGATCTCGTCGAAGTGCTGCAGCAGGAAGTCCGTTACAATGCCGCCGATGTCGGTTGGGAACAACTTGCTGCGCTCGGCACCGGTGTTCTCCTGCTCTACCAGTCGGGTGATCTGGTCGTTGCGTAGCGTGAGCGAGCGCACGTCGCGCTTCCAGCCGTCGCGGTCTTCCTTTACCACGTAATTGCGGGCCTGGATCGTGGAAATGGTCGGCGCATACGTTGATGGACGTCCGATGCCGAGCTCTTCGAGCTTCTTGACCAGCGAGGCTTCGGTGTAGCGGGAGGGTGGACGCTGGAACTTCTCCTGGGCAGTGATGTGATCCAGCGGCAGCACCTGACCTACCGATAGCGGCGGCAGCATCTTGCTGTCCTCGGAGTCCGTGTCCTCGTCGGTCGACTCCATGTAGACCTTCAGGAAGCCGTCAAAGATCAACACCTCGCCGGTGGCTGTAAGGGTCTCGCTGATCGTGGACACACCGATCGTGGCGATCGTCCGCTCCAGCTCGGCGTCGGCCATCTGCGAGGCCACCGTTCGCTTCCAGATCAGTTCGTACAGGCGCACATGTGCTTCGGTGGTTCCGGCGTTGCGTACCGTGGTGTCCGTCGGACGGATGGCTTCGTGGGCCTCCTGGGCCGAGGAGACCTTGGTGGTGTAGTTCTTGGGATTGCTGTACCGAGCCCCATACTCGGCCGAGATCACCTGGGCCATCGCACCAATCGCCAGCTCTGACAGGTTCACCGAGTCGGTCCGCATGTAGGTGATGTGGCCGGCTTCGTAGAGGTCCTGCGCCAGTTTCATCGTCCGCGACAGCGAGTAGCCCAATTTTCTGGAGGCTTCCTGCTGCAACGTCGATGTGGTGAAGGGGGCTGATGGACGTTTCTTGGCCGGCTTGGTCTCCAGCCCGTTCACGGTGAACGTAGCGCCCTTGCAGCGTTCCAGAAAGGCCTGCGCCTCCTCCTCGGTATCGAACCGGTGCGGCAGTTCGGCTACGACCGACTTGCCGTCGACAAGGAACTCGGCCTGCACCCGGAACTGGCTGGTGGAGGTGAAGGCCTGGATCTCGCGTTCGCGTTCCACCACCAGGCGCACGGCAACGCTCTGGACGCGGCCGGCCGAGAGGTTGCGCTGCACCTTGCGCCAGAGCACCGGACTCAGGCCGTAGCCCACGAGACGGTCCAGCACCCGGCGCGCCTGCTGGGCATCCACCAGGGCCGTGTCGATGCCGCGCGGTTGTTGAATGGCCTTCAGGATGGCCGGCTTGGTGATCTCGTGGAACACGATCCGGCGTGTCTTGTCTTCCGGCAGGTCCAGGGCTTCTACGAGGTGCCAGGCAATGGCCTCTCCCTCGCGGTCTTCGTCGCTTGCCAGCCAGACCACGTCGGCCTGCTTGGCTTGCTTCTTCAGTTCGGCAACGATCTTCTTCTTGTCGTCGTTCACCTCGTAGACCGGCGTGAAGTTGTTGGCAACATCGATGGCCTTGTCGTTCCCCGGCAGGTCGCGGATGTGACCCATGCAGGAGGTAACCACGAAGTCGCCACCCAGGTACTTCTGGATGGTCTTTGCTTTGGAAGGGGACTCAACGATGACAAGATTCTTCATGCGCAGTGATGTAGCAGTGATTAGTCTGAGGTATTGTGCTCGCACGTGGTCGGATCGTGACACACGGCGTGGATCTGCAGGGAGTGGCTCAGGGGACGAAACCCGAGCCCCTTGGCCACCTGATCCCGGATCCCGTCGATGGCCTCTTCCCGAAACTCCACGATCCGGCCGCATTCGGTACAGATCAGGTGATCGTGGTGCGGCATCCGTGTTGCCAATTCAAAATGCGCACTTTCCCCCTGGAAGCGATGCTTTGTGAGGATATTGCACTGGGTCAGCAGGTCCAGCGTGGAGTAGATCGTGGCCCGGGACACCTTGTCTCCCTGACCATTCATATACAGATACAGCTCGTCGGCCGAGAAATGATCGTCGATCTCGGCGATCCGATCCAGCACATTGGACCGTTCCTGGGTGTTCCGATACTTCTTGCGGCGGAGGTACTCGGAGAACTGATTCTTGAGCTCCGCGATTTCGGGCGTTGGAGGCATAGGGGAGCAAATATAGACTTCGTAGTTTTGTTGGTTTCTACCCACGCCAAATCTCGGAGCTGGCTACATGCGCAAATGGCGGGTCGAGGACTCCCTCGAACTCTACAATGTCCCAGGCTGGGGCATCAATTACTTCTCCATCAATGAGAAGGGGCATGCCACGGTGCAGCCCCGGAAGAGTTCGGGATGTTCGGTGGACCTGAAGGAACTCGTGGACGAGCTCAGCCTTCGCGATGTGTCCATGCCGATCCTGGTCCGATTCCCCGACATTCTGGACGACCGGATCGAGAAGCTTTCGGCTTGCTTCGACAAGGCCTCGCAGGAGTACGACTACACCGGCAAGTACTACTGCGTCTACCCGATCAAGGTCAACCAGCAGCGTCCGGTGGTCGAAGAACTCGTCCGCCACGGCAAGAAGTTCAACATCGGTCTCGAAGCCGGCTCCAAACCCGAGCTGCATGCCGTGCTGGCGGTGATGGACAACCCCAATGCCTTGATCATCTGCAATGGCTACAAGGACGAAGAGTACATCGAGCTGGCGCTGCTGGCCCAGAAGATGGGCAAGCGGATCTACCTGGTGGTGGAGAAGCTCGCAGAACTCCGGCTGATCAATGCCGTGGCCAAGCGCGTGGATGTGCGCCCCAACGTGGGCATCCGCATCAAGCTCACGGCCTCGGGCAGCGGCAAGTGGGAAGATTCCGGCGGCGACAAGTCCAAGTTCGGCCTGAATGCTTCGGAGCTGGTGGAGGCTGTGGCCTACGCCGAACAGGAGAACATGCTGGATTGCGTGCGCCTGATCCACTTTCATCTGGGATCGCAGATCACCAACATTCGCAAGATCAAGTCGGGCCTGCGCGAAGTGTCGCAGTTCTACGTGCAGCTGATGAACAAAGGCTGCAATATCGACTTCGTGGATATTGGAGGGGGCTTGGGTGTAGATTATGATGGCTCGCGCACACTGATGACGTCGAGCATCAACTACGCCATCCAGGAATATGCCAACGACGCCGTAGCAACCATCGTGGATGCGGCCGACAAACACAGTCTGCCCCACCCGCATATCATCACGGAGTCCGGTCGCGCGCTCACGGCCCATCACAGCGTGTTGCTCTTCGACGTGCTGGAGACCACGTCCGTGCCCGAATGGTCGGCCGACGATGAGTTGATCGACACCGAGCACGAGATCGTGACCGAGATGCACGAGATCCTGGCCAACGCCTCGCTGCGCACCATGATCGAAGCCTGGCACGACGCCCAGGCTTTGCGCGAAGAAGCGCTCGACCGGTTCAGTCTGGGACTGCTGGATCTGGAGACCCGTGCCAAGACCGAAAAGCTCTATTGGAGTATCGCTCGAAAGGTCGCCGAACTATCGGCCGATCTGAAGAACACACCCGAAGAATTGCGCCAGCTGCCGCGCCTGCTGGCCGACAAGTACTTCTGCAACTTCTCGCTGTTCCAATCACTGCCGGACTCCTGGGCCATCGATCAGCTGTTCCCGATCATTCCCATCCATCGGCTGAACGAACGGCCAACGCGCCTGGGGACCCTGCAGGATATCACGTGTGACTCCGACGGCAAGATCGATCAGTTCATCGGTACCGGAGATCCGCGCCGCTCGCTGCCGCTCCACCCGCTGGACCACGGCAAGCCATACTATCTGGGCGTGTTCCTGGTGGGAGCCTATCAGGAGATCCTGGGCGACCTGCACAACCTCTTTGGCGACACCAACGCCGTACACGTAACCTGCACCGGATCCAGCTACGAGATCACGCAGGTGATCGATGGCGAATCCGTGGCCGACGTGCTGGACTACGTGCAATTCGATGCCAAGAAGCTCGTGCGCACCATGGAAACGTGGGTGGCAACGTCCGTCAAAGAGGGGCGCATCACCTCACAACAAGGCAAGGAATTTTTGGCCAACTACCGCTCCGGACTGTACGGATATACCTACCTGGAATGATGATCAAGACTGTTGCTGTTGCTGTTGCTGTTAGCTGTGGGCTGTTGCTGTTGCTGTTGGCTGTTGCTGTTCCGGCTGTGGGACAGGACCTGCCGGTGGTCTTTTCCGAGGACTTCTCGTCCAATACCGGCGTGTGGTCGGTAGGGACGTGGGAATACGGATCGGCCTCCATCGCCGACGGTGTGTACCGCGTGCGTCGTCAGCAACCCAACGGCACATGGTATCTGAAGGCTCCGTCGACCTATGTTGACCTGACCTCGAACTTCGACGTGGAGATCCGCGTCCGGTGGGTCAACGGCGTGCAGAATCACGGCTTCGGCGTGTGCTGGGGCAGTGCCGGCGTGTACGACAACAACGCCGTGGTGGTCTCGGCCGATGGACATTATCGTTTCACCCAGTACTCGCAGCGTCAGTTTCGTGCGCTCACAGAGTGGATCCCTTCGGACGTGATCAAGAAGGGTGCCGAGTGGAACGTGATCACGCTCCAGAAGCGCGGCTCGGCCGTGAACCTGAGCATCAACGGTTACACGGTGGGTTCGATCGAAGACCCGATGATCCATGGTCGTGAGTTCGGTCTGTTCATGAATCAGAACATGACCATCGAGGTCGATGAATTCCTCATCCGCCAGGAGCAGGAGCCGATCCGCCTTGCCAAGGATCATCCCACCACCGGAACGCGAGAGAACCTGGGTACCAAGGTCAACACCACCGGTGGAGACCTCTCCCCGGTGATCTCGGCCGACGGACGCTTGCTGTTCATTGGCCGCTATCCCTTTGCCGGCAACATCGGCAATCCGGAAACCGAAGACATCTACATGTCGGAGCTGCAGCCGGATGGCTCGTGGGGACAGACCATGAACGTGGGTCGCCCCCTGAACAACGAAGGCTCCAACTACCTGATCTCCATCACGCCCGACCTGAACACTGTGCTGGTGGGTAACACCTATTTCCCTGACGGGCGTCCACGCGGCGGCGGCGTGTCCATTGCCTACCGCACCGAAGACGGGTGGACGGTGCCGGCCCAGGTGAACGTGGTCAACTACTACAACCGGCACCGCTTTGCGGAGATGTGTCTCGACCCCAGCGGCACCAAGCTGATCATGGCCATCCAGCGTGACGATTCGCAGGGCGAAAAAGACCTGTACGTCTCCTTCAAACAAGGAGACGGGTCGTTCACCGAGCCACGCAACATGGGGTCGGTGAACTCCTGGGGCAACGAGATGAGTCCGTTCGTGGCTACCGATGGCGAAACGATGTACTTCGCTACCGACGGACGCCGTGGCTACGGTGGTATGGATATCTGGATGACCCGGCGTCTGGACGACTCGTGGATGAACTGGTCCGAACCGGAGAACCTGGGTCCGATCATCAACAGCCCGGATTGGGATGCCTATTACACCGTGCCCGCCAGCGGCGACTTTGCCTACCTGAGCGCGACGAGCGCCAAGAACGGCTCGGCCGACATCCACCGCGTGCGGCTGACCGAAGGCGTCAAGCCCAAACCCGTCGTGCTGGTGCGTGGACGTGTGCTGGATGCCAACACCAAGAAGCCCATCGCAGCACTCGTGGACTACGAAAGCCTCTCGAAGGGGGCTAAGGTGGGCGAAGCTCGCTCGGCACCCAAGGACGGTGCCTATGCCATTGCACTGCCGGCCGGCGATCTGTATGGCTTCCGCGCTTCGGCCGACGGCTATTATCCGATCAGCGATCAGCTGAGCACACGCGACCTGGATACGTACACCGAGATCGAACGCGACCTGTACCTGGTGCCGCTGCGTGTGAACGAAGTGATCCGCCTGAATAACCTGTTCTTTGATTCCGGGAAGAGCGACCTGCGTTCGGAATCGCTTCCGGAACTCGACCGTCTGGTGGTGTTCCTGCAACAGCGTACGGTGATCTCGATCGAACTCTCTGGCCACACGGACAACGTTGGCAGCGATGCCGACAACAAAAAGCTGTCGCAGGATCGCGTGAACGCCGTGATGGCCTATCTCGAAAGCAAGGGTATCGATGCCGCCAGGATGAAGGCCGTGGGCTACGGAGAGCGCAAGCCCCTTGCCAGCAACGATACCGAAGAAGGACGCCAGCAGAACCGCCGCGTCGAGTTTAAGATCGTTAGCATGTGATGCTGCGGCTGTTGCAGTTGCTGTTGCTGTTCGCTGTTGCTGTTCCTGTTCCTGTGTTGGGACAGGGTTTCGAAAGCGAGCATCTGCCGAACCGCGCAGCCCATGCTTCCTCGGCATGGTATCAAGAACTCACTTCAGCCCAACCAAATGCGTATCGTCTGCGCACGCTGATGCAGCGCGACGCATCGCTGCAAGCCGGCGAACGCAGTCGTGAATGGAAGCAGGCCATCACCTGGTTGGCCGCGAACTGGCACTTGGCGGACGCCAACGGCATCATCACAGCCGATACAACGGCACTGCAACGGACGGTGGCGAGCAAGGTCGAGCCGACACCACAACAGGTCGATTGGTCGTGCATCGGCCCATTCACATGGGACCGAACGGCACGGAGTGCCACGGGCTCCATGGGCATCGGTGTGGTGCGCAGCATCGACGTCCACCCCGACCATCCCGACACCGTGATCGCCGGTACCATCTCGGCTGGCATCTGGCTCTCTACCAACGGTGGAGACTCTTGGCGGAATGTTTCCGACCCACTGCCGGTCACGGCAGTGTGGGACGTGGCCATAGCCCCCTCCGATCCGTCGCTGGTCTACGCTGCCACTAACATCGGCCTCGTCCGCTCGGTCGACGGTGGGGCATCGTTCGAGCTCACCGCCTGGTCCGACCCGAACGGCTATCCGGAGTCGCGCCGCGTGGACGTCCTCTGCGTGGATCCGCACAACGCCTATACACTCGTGTTCGCTTCGGAAGGGGGCTTGCACCGCACCCGCGATGGCGGCGTCACCTTTGCCACCTGCCCCGGCGGCAGCGGCACGTTCTGGGATCTGGCCTGGCACCCCGATGATCGCAGCTACGTGTATGCGTTGCGCAACGATGGTGGGTGGACGCGGTTCCTGCGCAGTACCGATGGGGGACGCAGCTTTGACGCAACGTCGCAAGGCTTGCCGTCGGACCCATCGAGCGGACGCATCCCTCGTGGGCGTCTGGCCGTGAGCCGCATTCGTCCGGCTATGGTCTGGGTGCTCTTCGGCGGTACCGCCGATACCGTTGGTGGTGTGTGGGGTCTGTACCGTTCGGCCGATCGCGGTGCCACATTCGACCACGTGTGCTGCGGCAACGTGGACGGTCCGGAACCCGCCAACGACTCCACCAATCCCAACCTCTTCGACTACAGTACGACCGGCAACGGCATCGGACAGCTCACGTGGGACATGGCCTTTGCCGTGTCTCCACACGACACCGCGCTGATGGCAGCGGGTGGGATCTTCCCGTACACCAGTACCGATGGCGGACGCACGTGGCGCGGCACACAGGCCATCCACTACGACGTGCAGGATGCGGTCTTTACCGACTCGGCGCTGTGGATCACTCACGACGGCGGCTTGCATCGCACCACGGATCTCGGGCAGTCCATGCAGGACCGTAGCGACGGCATCAACAGTTTGCAGGTCTGGGGCTTTGGTCGCTCGCACCGCACCAACGTGATGGCGGTAGGTGCATATCACATGCCCACCATCCTGCGCGATGATGACGTGTATGCGGCAGGGGGCTTTACCGGCGGCTGGTATGGATGGTCGGGTGCTGATGCGATGAGCGCGGACGTGAACCCCGACGACGACCGATGGATCTATGCCAAGCCCTGGAGTAACGTGCGCGCCGAACGAGCCCCCTTCGCCGATCGCATCCCACGCAGCACAGACCTGGGCATCGATCTCGGATACATCGCCCTGAGCAACCTGGCGTTTCATCCGCAGGAGACCTATACGTTCGTTGGTGCCGATCACCGATCCACGAGCGTGGTGCGCACGCGGAACAATGCCGACCGATGGGATACACTGTACCGGTTCGAGGATTGGATCAGCCGTGTTCGCATCGGACCGCGTGATCCGCGGCACCTGCTGGCCATCGGCGATGCCCGTCTGATGTGGTCCAGCGATGACGGACGGACGTGGGACACGATCACGCCGCCGGCGGAGATCTTGCGTGGACGTGGAATGGTGGACGTGGTCTTTGGCGATGTGGCAGGCGACGTGTGGCTCGGGCTGGGAGGACGTCAGCAAGACACCAAGGTCCTGCGCACCACCGATCATGGACGCACGTGGGCGAACGTGTCCGACGGACTGCCGCATCACGCGCTGCGTTGTCTGGCCGTGCAGGAAGGCACACCGGGCCGGGTGTATGCCGGCACCGAAGACGGTGTGTATACCCGCAGCGACGCCGAGCCCGTGTGGCAACGATTTGGCAAGGGGCTTCCGTGGACGTCGCTGAGCTTTCTGCACGTGAATGCCGTAGACGGACTCCTGCACGCCGGAACCGAGCGCGGCATCTGGCAAGCCCCCTTGGCAGAGACAGCGCTACCGGTAGCACGCATCGCGCGCGACCGCGACACCGTGCGGTGCAGTCGAACCGCCGTGCGCTTCAGTGATCGCAGTGCGATGCTCTGGTCCGTGAACGCCGGCCGACTGTGGCGTTTCCCGGGCGGCGAGCCAGCAACCTCTACCAACGCTACCGTGTCCGTAACGTATGCCCAACCGGGCCGCTACGATGCAGAGTTGATCATCACCGACGGTCGATCGACCGACACCATGCGTCTGACCAATGCCGTTATCGTGCTTCCAAGCGAATGCGACGGAGTGGACGTGATGCCGGGCATGGCCATCGATCTGCGCGGCAAGGCCGATCATGCGCGGCTGGGGCGGATCGATACCACGATCAGCGCATTCACCTTTATGGCCTGGATCAAGCCGCGCGGCGAGCAACCGGATTTTTCAGCGGTGTTCTGTACGGACGGACCCGGCAACCCGCAGGAAGTGGGCATGCAGTTCTTTGCGCCGGACAATCAGCTGGGCTATCTCTGGTCCGGTGGTCGCTGGTGGTGGAAGAGCGGCCTGCGTGCCGAGCCCGACCAGTGGTCGCACGTGGCCATGATCATTACGCCTACCCACGCCACCGTAATGGTCAATGGTGAGGCGCGAACCGACAGCATCGCACTGTCGGCGATCGACCTCCGTGGACTGGACATGGTGCTGGGCACGTATCACTTCTGGGACAGCCGCAACGCCCGCATGGAGATCGATGAAGTGCGATGCTTCGACCGTGCGCTTAGTGTGGACGACGTCCGCCGGATGATGCACCATCCCATCGCCACCAACGAACCGGGTCTACTCTGCTGGTATCAGGCCAACGAGAGTGGGGGAGAGGTTCTCTACGACAAGCATCAGGGCGCCCCCGGACGTCTGGAGTCGGGCGCGCAGCGCACCACCTCCACCATCCCATTCGGTGCCGGTTCCACGCAGGTACAGCACGGTCCCGGCAGCGGGTGGGCCCTCTTTGAAGATGTGGGTACGGACCTGTTGTTGCGCTCGGCCACCGATGCCGATGTGCTCTGCACGCGCATCCTCAGGTCACCCGATTCTCTGCAAACCACCCGTCCATCACTTCCCGTTACCTGGATCATCCGCGCGATCGCAGACACCACGGCCAACATGAGCAGCGTACGGGTAGGCATTAGCGATCTGCTCACTCCTGCGGACGCCGCTGCCCGACGATTCACGATGCACACACGAGATGTGAACGACCACCGCGCCACGTGGACCATCGATCGATCCCTGGCCTCGCTTCCTCCATCGTACGACCCACAGTCCAACACCCTTCGCGGTTGGTTCACGCAGAACCTGCCACTGCAGCTGCAGCTGGCGTTCACCATGGAAGGGGGCTTGGTGGGTGTGGAGGAGAGGGAAGGGGAGAGGATTCGGAGGGTGTGGCCCTTGCCGGCTGCGAGTCAGCTGCACGTGAATGCTCTCGCACCCATCACCGAGCTGCGTCTTGTGGACCTGCAGGGCCGAACCGTGGTGGAGCTCGCAGCGGAACATGACACCTCTGCTACGCTGGATGTTCGCTCGCTACCCATGGGCACCTACGTGCTGGTAGTGAACAGCGAGCGGCGACTGGTGCACGTGGTGAGGTAGGGACTGGAGGCTGTAGGTCAGGGACGGTAAGACGGGACTGTAGGTCAGGGACTGTAGGTCAGGGACGGTAAGTCAGGGACGGTAAGTCAGGGACGGTAAGTCAGGGACGGTAAGTCAGCGTGCACCGTCATCCCGCGACCGAAGGGGCGGGATTCTCTCGATTCGCGAGAGGGGCTTTTCGCTGCTCGCTACTCGCTACTCGCTGCTTCTTCGACACCTCTCCTGACTGGAGCGGGGTGCCGCGAAGCGGCGGGGAGAGGTCTCGCTCATGAATGGGGTTAGAAGCGGTAGCCGATACCTGCGCTGATCTGCGGAAGGTCGTAATACCAGAAGGCATCGTAAACATTCTCGACGGTGTAGTTCGACGAGTAGCGAAACTGATCATTCCCTTGTGACCACTCGAGTGTTGTTTCCAATTCTCGATTGAGGATGACGGCATAACCAACATCGACCTGAAGAGTAACGTGCCTCGTCAACTCTAGGATGTACGTGAGCCCAGGAACAAGGATGAGGCGGCCGAACGTGTCCTCGATCGTCCCGTGAGAGATGTTGACCGTGCCTTGGTTCTCCGATGTAATGCTGCCGGAGAGCTGGTACAGCAGCACATCCTTGATGTCGTAGTTTACGTCGAACCGCAGGAACAGACCTCGGAGTCCGATCGGGGGAGTATAGTTCACGCCGACTCCCAGTGTGTGCGACACATACGTGGAGTATCCGCTCACGTTGTCGAAAGCCACATTCGGTCCCTGCCGGTTGTCCGGTCCACGCGTGAACGCACCCGCACTGACCATCACCTCATCGGATGCCAGTAGCTGATACTGCAGGCCGAATCCGCTTTGCAGATGCCACTTGGCAACCATCGCATGTTGCGGGAATACCGGATCCGTGGTATCCGTCTCGCCGGCAACGGCTGTCACGGGCAACAGCAGACACAGAAGGGTTGAAGCGAGGATGTGTTTCATTGGCGTGCGCAGGAAGCCGGAAGCAGATGGGATGATCAAAGGTACTCACCGCTAGTCGACTTGAGCAGAGATCCGTCTCTTTCACTCCCCTCCGTAGTTTCCCGTTTAGCACCACACACAACGGTACTGCTCATGCGCCTCGTTTTCATCCTCTGTTGTCTGGCTGTGGCTGTGCCCATGAGTGCGAGGACGTTGCTGGTTGGCGCTGGCATGGCCTATGCGGATCCGGCGGCGGCGATTCGGAGTGCCCTGCCTGGCGATACGGTGTTGCTCACGGCAGGGCTGTATCGGGGAACGTTCTGGGTGGAAGACGTTGTCGGCACCCGTACAAGCCCCATTCATGTCAGAGGAGTGCATCGGGATTCGGTGCTGCTGGAAGGGGGCTCGGAGTCCTTCCACTTCTCGGATTGTGCCTACCTGGTGCTGGAGGACATGACGGTGAGGCAGCAGACCGGGAATGGGATGAACATTGATGACGGCGGCACGCCACAGACCACAACGCATCATGTGACGCTGCGGCGGATGTCGTTCGCCGACATGAATGCCTCGGGAAACAACGATCTGTTGAAACTCTCGGGACTGGATGATTTTGTGATCGAAGACTGCAGCTTCAGCGACGGCGCTACCGGTGGAAGCGGGATCGATATGGTGGGGTGCCATCGAGGTACGATCCGGAGGAACGTTTTCGAGCGGATGGGCAGCAATGCCATTCAGGCCAAGGGCGGAACGCAGTTCATTCGGATCGAGCACAATCGGTTTCGGCAGGCGGGTGAGCGTGCCGTGAACCTGGGTGGGAGTACGGGTCTGAATTTCTTCCGTCCGCTGGATGCCCACTTCGAAGCCGCCGACCTGTCTGTCTACGCCAACCTCTTTGTAGGCAGCACGGCGCCGATCGCGTTTGTTGGGTGCATTCGCGTGGATGTGGCCAACAACACCATCATCGATCCGGTTCGGTGGGTAGTGCGGATCCTGCAGGAGACGGTGGACCCGATGCGGTTTACGCCATGCGGAAACAATACGTTTCGGAACAATCTGATCATCATGCCCGCATCGCTCTCGGCGCATGCGAACATCGGACCCAACACGGATCCGGCTTCGTTTACGATAACCAACAACCTGTGGTGGATGCCTGATGAACCAGGAAGGTCGGAGCCAACGGTACCGCAGTTCCTGAACCGGAACGCCGTGATCGCCGACCCGCAATTGACGTCGATCGCCACTGGCAACTACACGCCTCTGCAAACCTCACCGGCCATCGCTGCCGGCGTGATCGTACCCCAGCTCCCCGGTACCGATCTCGAAGGCAAACCGTGGCGAACGCCACCGTCCATCGGAGCCGTGGAAGTCTCCGACCAAACCTGGATCGATACCACGCCGGAGGTTGACGTAACCATAAGCCCCCTGCATGTTCAGCGCGGGAGTGTGCCGCGCACCACCGTGCGAGCCGACCGCAGCGTCGTGGTCCGTATCTACAACCTCTTGGGGCAGCTCATCGGCGAACAACCCCTTGCGGCAGGGGAGCATGTCCTCGCAACACCAGAGCCCTGCTGGCTGGTCTTGTTGTGAGGCGGTCGGGGACGGTAAGACGGGACTGTGGGTCAGGGACGGTAAGTCAGGGACGGTAAGACGCGACGGTAAGTCAGGGACGGTAGATCTGAAAGATGTTGGTAAGTTCCCGGAATCACACCCACCTGGAGTGCACGATGCTGCTGCTACGATTCGTTATTCTGATCGCGATCGCGATCGCAAGCGTTACCTCGATCCTGGCCCAACAGAACGACTACGACTGGTTCGTGGCGGCAGAGCTGGAGCAGGGACGTCACTGGCATAACGTAGAGGTCCTTCGCGACGGCCGCATCATGGTGATCGGTGGCATCGTGAACTCTACGAGGTACGTAGACGGTGCCGGTCTGGACGGAATGACCACGAACACGGTAGAGTTCTTCGACCCTGCAACGAACGCTGTCAATCCATGTGCAGCGATGAACGTGCCGCACTCCGAAGCCCCTTCGGTGATCACGCCGGATGGCATGGTGATCGTGGTAGGGGGCTTGTCCGGCGAAGCAGAACGCGGTGTCTGCACCGCGTTGATCGAAGGCTACGATGTGGATCGTGATGAGTGGCGGATCCTGGGGAGTATGTCGAGTGGACGCCGTCGACACGCGGCCGTCATGCTCGACGACCATCGGATCCTGATCGTTGGTGGCGCTCTGGAGAGCCGCGTGACCGTGAACACGGCCGAGATCTTCGATCTGGAGACCGGACTGTCAACGGTCGTCCAATCCATGCCGCAGCCGCTGAAGGAAGGCAGCTTTGTGATGCTGGATGGTCTGCCGACCTATATCGGTGGACGCCAAGGCGGACCCAACAGTCCGCGTCAGCGTGGCGTACTCTCCTACATCGCTGCCCGCGATGAGTGGGTGATCACCTCAGACGAAGAGACGCGTCCGGCGATCTCGACCGGCGTGGTTCTTGAAGACGGATCCTTCATCACCTCGGGTGGTAACATCGCCGAGTGGCCGGCCAATTTTTCGGGCAAGGTCTATCGATTCGCTCAGGCTCAGGCCGAGGAGATCGTGGAACTGGATTCGTCGCGCACACTCCATGCCATGGTAGCAATGGGACGCCAAACTGCGATGGTCTCTGGTGGTGTTGACGAAGGTCTGAAGCCCCTTTCCTCCAGTTTCCTCATCCTTATTGGAGGTCGCCAGGTTCTGGTCAATCCGGATCACGTACACGCCCGTGCCTATCACAAGCTGGTGATGGTCGACCTCGAAGAGGAGGGTCGTACCTTCTTCGCCATCTCCGGCATTGATGCCGATCAACGGGCAACGCCTACTATCGAAAAGCTGGTGATCGGTTCCGAACAGGGGCTGATCGCATCCACCACCGGTGTGAACGAGGAACAGCCGCGTTCGCTGGCGGTGTATCCGAACCCCACAACCGGCATCGTACACGTACCGCCAACGGTCACGTCCTCGGTGGTGGTGATGAACTCCATGGGTCGTTACGTAGCAACCATCGCTCAGGACCCCGGCACGCAGACGATCGATCTGTCCGCATTGCCAGGGGGCTTGTACCTGCTACACGTTCAGACACCGGCAGGCAACGAACTCCACAAGCTGATTAAGCATTAGTGCAGTAGTGCATTAGCGCATTAGTGCATCAGTGCATGAGTGCATCAGTGCATCAGTGCATTAGTGCATGAGTGCATCAGCGTATTCCCGCAGCTGCGTATCCGTGCCTCCATACATGGAGGGGTGACCGTAGTAGCCGCCGATGACGTTGTTCAACACGTACACATCGCGAACCACAAGCCCCCTCCAGTTCTTCGTAGCATGAATGCGAGCCTTCACGATCAGGGCGGCGTTGCGGAGCTGGTCATGGAAGAGATCGCGTTCGTTAGGCTGCACCACGCACTGCACAAAACCGGTCTCGTCTTCCAGCGTTACGAACAACACGCCGTGAGCGGTAGGAGGGGACTGACGCAGGATCACGATGCCGCCGACCGTGATCTCTACGCCGGTGTCGTTTCCGTGGCGTCCGTCGGGTACGGTCACACCGAAAGCGGTTTCGATCGTACGGACTTCCAGGTCGTTCAGCTCTCTGCGGTAGAGCGTCATCGGATGCACGCGCGCCGCACCGTGCGTAGTGTAGTCGTAGGCCAGCCGTTCACGAGCCGTGATCTTTGGTAGCTGCGGAATGTCCTCCGGTAGTACTAGCGGCATACTCCGAAACAACGGCTGCTGATGCGTCTCGTCCTGCTTGCGCCGCACGGCCACACCACTAACCCAGAGAGCCTTGCGTGCATCGCCCTCCAGAGTGTCCAGTGCGCCGGACATCGCCAGCGCATCGAACACATCGCTCGGTAGATCCAGGCGCCGCACCATGTCCTCCGCCGATCGGAAGGGGGCTCTGGCGCGCTCCCACACGATGTGCCGCGCACGGTCTTCGGTGACACCGGTGATCGAGGTAAGGGGCTTGCGAATGCTAAGCGTTTGGCGTCTAGCGTCTAGCGTCTGGTCGCCATTCCCCGATATCCGCTCCCCGATATCCGTTCCCCGTTCCCCATTCCCCTCCAGACCGTATCGCGTGCCAGACCGATTGATGTCGGGCAACAGGATGTTCACGCCAAAGCGGCGCGCCTCTTCTTCGAGGGTCATCAGGTTGTACATGCCCGGACGGTGCTGCATGAAGGCCGCCATATAGGCCGCAGGGTAGTACACCCTGAGCCATGCGCTCTGGTAGACGGTCTTGGCAAAGGCCGCGGCGTGGCTGCGGCAGAAGCCGTAGCCCACGAAGTGAGAGACCTTCTCATACACGGCTTCGGCGCTGGCCCGATCCACACCGCGCTGGCAAGCCCCTTGCAAGAACTTCTCGCGCATGGCGGCCATGGCCTTGGCGTCGCGGTTCTTGGAGACGAGTGCTCGAAAATCATCAGCCTCGTCGAGCGGCATGCCGGCAAAGTGATGGGCGATCTCCAGCACCTGTTCCTGAAAGAGCACGATGCCCAGAGTGTCCTTCAGTAGTGGTTCGAGATCCGGGTGGAGGTACGTTACAGGCTCGAGACCTTTGCGACGCCGCACGTAGGGGTTTACCATGCCGCCTTGAAGGGGGCCGGGACGGAACAAGGCGACCTCGGTGACCAGGTCGTCGAACTGCTCGGGCTGGTGCTGGGCCAGCAGATGCATCTGTCCTTGGGACTCGATCTGAAACACGCCCATGGTCTTGCCGTTGCGGATCAGATCAAAGACCTTCTCATCGTGCAGTGGGATCTCGTCGATATCCAGTGTGATGCCCTGATAGCGCTCCACGAGTTCTACGGCTTCGCTGATGCAGGCCAGCATGCGTAGGCCTAGTACATCGAACTTCACCAGTCCCATGGCCTCGACGTCGTCCTTGTCGAACTGCACCACACTCACACCATTGGCAGATCGCTGGATGGGCGTGAAGTCGTTCAAATGCCGCTCGGACAGGATCATGCCCCCGGAGTGCAGTCCCAGGTGGCGTGGACGATCGTGCAGGAGGACCACGATGCGTAGGAGCACATCGAGTAGGGGAGCCGGACCGGTGATCGATTCCAGGTCGCGCTTGTACTCGTTGATATCCTTGTTCGTGTAGCCCGGAACGGCCTTCGACAGCTGGTTCACGATCTCCATGGGCCAGCCGAGCGCCTTGGCTGCATCGCGTACGGCCATACGAATGCGATAGGTGATCAGCGTAGCCGTCATCGCCGTCTGCTCCCGACCAAAGCGTTGCTCCATCCAGTCGATCACTTCCTGACGTCGGTCGGAGTCGAAGTCCACATCGATATCCGGCGTGCCTTTGCGTCCCTGATGCAGAAAGCGCTCGAACAACAGATGATGCCGGATCGGGCACACACCGGTGATCCCCAGCAGATACGCCACAATGGAGTTGGCAGCCGAGCCCCTTCCCGAACACCGAATACGACGTCGCTTGGCTTCATCTACGATCTCCTTGACCACCAGGAAGAAGTCCGACAGACCAAGGTTGGCGATGGTCTTGAGCTCGTGTTCGAGTTGGGTTCGTGCTCTGTCGCTCGTAGCTCGTTGTTCGTTGCTCGATGCTTGTTGCTCGTTGTTCGATGCTTGTTGCTCGTTGTCTGTCGATTCCCCATTCCCCATTCCCCATTCCCCATACCGCCGGGGGAACGCCAGCTCGCACTGCTGCCTCAGCACATCGTCGGGGTTGGCACCAGCGGGAAGTTTGGCGGAAGGGGGCGTTACATAGCCGGGCAGGATGTCAAAGCTGCACTGTTCGATCAGCGCTGCCGTGTTGGCGAACGCTTCCGGATAGGGAAGCAGCTCGCGGAGTACGGCTTCGGAGCGGAGGTGCTGCTCGTCGTTGACGGGGCGTTCGGGATGGGGCTCGAAGACGGTCGTGCCCAGTCGCGTGCACGTCATCACGTCGTACGTGCGGTAGTCGTCGCCGCTGGCATAGCACACCTCCGGAGCGATCACCACGGGCATGCCGTGCTCGGTGGCGTACTCTACGATCTGCCGCGCGCGACGTCGGTCGCCCGGACGTCGTTGATGATCGATCGATAGAAACGTTTGAACGTTTGAACATTTGAACGTTTGAGCACACTCGATGCCAGGGAGAAGTAGCGCACAGTGTTCCAGGCAGAGCAGCGGATCGAAGGAGTCGAACCGAGGTTCTTCGCCGTCGTGCAGCGTTGTGAGCAGACGATTGAGTGAACCATAGCCCCTTGCATTCTGCGTGATGATGGTGATCCAGTGTCCGGCGACCTCTACCTGTGCTCCGATCAACGGCTTCAGGCCAGCAGCACGGCATGCCTTCTGCAGGCGCACAGCACCGTACACGCCGTTCACATCGGTCAGGCACAGCGCCGTATGTCCGAGTTGCTGCGCGCGCACGGCCAACTCCTCCGGCGAGGAAGCGCCGCGAAGAAACGAGAAGTGCGATCTGGTGCGTAGTGATCCGAACATCAGTCATAGATCCTCGACAACATCCAGCCTTCGCGGCCTCGGAAGATCTCCATCACGCCGCGCGTGGTCATCAGCAGATAGTATTCTCGCTGGTCTTCGTGGCCCCACCATTCGCCACGGGCAGACCAGGTTTCGAGAACATTTTCAACCTCGAACAGACGCCCTTGCCAGCAGAACGCCGTTGGTGTGGCCGTCCTGGCTGAGACGTCGATCGGCTCCATCATGAGCTTCATGTCGGGAATGGGGAATGGGGAATGGGGAATGGGGAATGGGACATTAGATGATGAGTGCATGAGTGCATGAGTGTATCAGTGCATGAGTGCATGAGTGTATCAGTGCATGAGTGCATCAGTGCATGAGTGCATGAGCACCTCAGTGCATAGAACAGAACCTCTCCGGCAGGTAGGCATACGGATCCAGGACATGGATGCGCTTGATGGCATTCGGGAAGCGTCTGGCAAGCGGTGCCGTGATCTCGGCCGGTGTGGGGCGTGGACGGAACAACGGGAGTTGTTCAACAGCAGGTGGGAGTAGCGTGGCCAGTCGGAGGCCAACGCCCCAGACGTGGCGGTTGGGGGCACTCAGGGAGCGGATCATGGTGGCCACCTGAGTGAGCAGCGGCGCCTTGTCCGACAGCGGGATGCGCAGCACGCGTGCACTGCGGAAGGCCGGTACGTCGGCACGATTCAACAGGGCCACTTCCAGGCGGACGGCGCGGCGGCGGTCCAGACGCTCTACTGCGCGGTCCAGACACACCTCGGCCGCTGCGATCAGGGCATCGGGCTCGCGCTCTTCGTTGTCGAACCGTTCTCGTTCACGGATCTCCGGAGCCGGTTGATACAGGGGTAAGGGGCTTATTGCCGACACACTCTGGATCAGACTGTGCAGGCGAGTGCCAAGCTCTCCGAATTGGGCCTCGAGTTGGCGCCGTGTAAGCAAGCGCAGACGTCCCACGGTACTCAGGCCGAAGAGCTGCAGGCGCTCCACGGTTGCCTCGTCCAGCTCCAACTCCGTGATCTGCTGCAGCACCGCTACCGGCGTCTGCTCCAGAAACCGACCGATGTCGTCGTCGTCCACCGTCACGATCCCTCCCGGCCGAGCCGTGAGTGCCGCGATCATCGCCAGGGTCCGGGTGCGAGCAAAGCCGGCCTGCGCCTCGGTAGCCTCGATGAGGCGGCGAAGGCGGGGGACATCGTCCGGGGCGCACAACAGGCGACCCGTACCCTGGCAGACGATCAGCGGAGTGATGGTAAAGACGGCCTCCAGGACACGGTCCCAGTAGGCATGTTCGAGTGCCGGACGCCGAACGGCGACCAGCGCTTCCGGTACCAGCCCCTTGGCGCGGTCCGTGGGTAGACCGGCCAGAGACCGTGGTGACACGATGCGTCCGCGAGACTCGACAAGCACGGGTCCGGAGACGCCAAGGCCATCCTGCGCGGCGCGTGCCGGCAGGTCGGGAAAGAACAAAGCTGTGATCATGGCTACATCTTCTTGATGCAGCTACTCACCACGCCCACAATGGTGAAGTCCATGTCTTCGGTGATCTCGATGTCCTTGTACTTCCGGTTCTCGGCCCGCAGCAGGGGACGTCCGTCCACCTGCAAGAACCGTTTCACGGTCAGCTCGCCGAACACCTTGGCGATCACCACTTGTCCGGGCCGAGCCTGCAGCGCACAATCCACGATCAGGGTATCGCCATCGGAGATCCCGGCGTCGGTCATCGAATCGCCGACCACCCGAATGAAGTAGGTACTATCGGGATGCTCCAACAGCATCTCCGCCAGGTCGATCTCGCGTTCTACGGTATCGTCCGATGCGGTAGGCACACCGGCACTCACGGCCAGCGACAGCAGGGGAATCCGCGGCAGGGGCCGGCGTGGCGACGGCGCCAGCACCTCCGGTGCTTCTGCCTTCAGCTGCTCCACCACAGCATGAAGTCCCCGTAACTGATCCTCGATCCTGGCCAGTAGACCACGATCACTCTCGCTACTCACTGCTCGCTGCTCGCCTTGCCCCCTGATACCCGTTCCCCGATCACCGATATCCGATATCCGTTCCCCGATACCCGTAAGCATCCACCCGGCAGACACCTGGTGTTCTTGTTCGAGCCACGCGAGCACGTTGTGGGGAACGGTCGTCCGGCCAGCTTCCCAGGAGTAGACGGTGACCTCTTTCACCCCCAACTCCTGGGCATAGGCAGGAACCGACATCCCGAGCATCGCTTCCCGGACCTGCCGGTGCCGCTCGCCGATCGCTTTCTTGCTCATAACCACCTCTTGATGAATTGTAGGGAGCGAATCTACAAAACGTAGAGGACGATGTCAAGGGGCTATGCCACGAGCTCCGACTCGTGAACCTCCAGATACTGCAGCAACGAGTCGAACATCACCTCGAAGGGGATGTACTCGTTAACCAAAGTAGGCAAATGGTCGGCCTGTGTGAGTTCTAATTGAACAGCCAAGTCGGCTGTGTCATGGCGGATATCCTCAGGATCGAAACTGCACCTCGGTATTGCCTGCAGCATGCGAATGAAGATGCGCACACGGTGAAACTGTTTCTCTTTAAGGTACCGAGAGCCATAGACCTTCAGATACTCAATGCGCTTCTCGGCATCATCCAATTGCCCGTCCAGGATCAGGAAGTAGACGTGCGAGATCAGGATCAGAACGTTAACGACCTTCTTACTCTTGGAAATTTCCGGCACCGAATTCAGATAGGTCGACAAACGGAAGTGCTTGAACTTGGCAGGATCGTTAGCACGGTACAGTCCAAGTCGATGTGACAGGTTTACGTAAGCACCAAGTATCGTCCATGTCTCTTTCTGCTGCTCTCCAATCAGACTGTACTTTCTGTGCCCCGTTGCCATGGATACATACTTCTCTGCTGCTTCGTACCTGCCAGACTGGAGCGCAGTAACTGTCGCAAAGTAGGTCGCTATGTACCAGTTGTTGCCAGCTTCTCTAAATGAGTTCACGACCGTGTCCGCCCCGTGAAAAGCTTCCTCAGGTCTACGGACAATGATCAAGTTCATCATCTTTCTCAGGCGAAACTCGCCGAGACGAGCCGGCTGCGATAGATGGGGATTCTGGCTCAAGTAGTCAATTGCTCGATCGCAGGCAATGATCATTCGTTCTGGGTCATCTACCATGTTGGCCATGAGAATCTCATGGCGATAGCTGTTAAGCTTCAGCGAATGAGATTTAAACCTCCCAGCCAGATCATCGATCTCATTCTGAATAGTCTGTCCGTAATGGATGAGATGCTGCCGTGTTTTACTCGCGAGTTCGCCCTCCATGACGAACATGTCGATTAATGCATCCGATCTATACTCAGCTTCGAGCGTCTTGAAATACTGTTCAACCATCTTGTTATAGTAGTCGAACTTCTTCCGCTGACCCCAGAAACCAGCTGTCTCACGCAACAGTACTGATAGCGTTAAGCAGATATCGGTGAACTCGTATTTCTGGGCCAACGTGAGAGTTTTCTGGGCA
>JANJTN010000213.1 GCA_024711065.1 bacterium | reverse complement strand
GCATCGCCATCGTTGCGATACAGTCCATCGCCGCCGTTGCCGTTCACGGCAAAGGCATCCACGTCGCCATCGTTGTCCACATCGGCCCACACCACGTTCGCACACGTGAACGGCAGCGTCTGGGCCGTGAACCCCTGGCCGCTGTTGTTCAGGTACAGCGTGTTGCCGATGGAAATGTCGTCCCAGAGATCGCCGTTCACATCGGCAACCGATGCCAGATCGCTGCGCCGACGAGCCCCTTGCCCATCCACGAGACCTACGAGATCCGTGACGTCTGTCCACGTTGGTGCCGGCTGCTCGACGGTGGAATACCTCACGATGAGGCGAACCAGGTAATCGCCGCCGGCTCGGTAGAAGATGCCAGGGATGTTGAAGAAGTCCGGCCGTGGGGTAAGGGCATCGTACACAAAGGACGTTACGGGGTTCTGTCCGGCGTCCTGACCCCACACGGCAACGCCGGTACCAAGCACGTGCTGCACCACCACGCGGTCCAGGCCGCCGAGGTGAATGTTGCGATCGCGTAGATCAAGCGTCACCCATCCCGGCGCGGCAACCGTATGCACCACAAAGCCGAGGGTGTTGTACTGCATGCAGTACTGCGTTGGCGGGATGGTGCCCTCGGCGGCATCGCCGGTGATGCGCACCGTGTCCGTTCCGGCCGTAGCATAATAGATCTGCACAGCTTGAAGGGTGCAGGGGGCTTTCGGCGAGAGGATCACGCTTTCTTCCCACGATGTGCGGACCGGGTTCGACTGCGTGGAGACGCCATTGTCTACATACACGGTGTCGATCGTTTCGGCCTGCAGGACAGAGGTCAGACCAACGATCCAGAGGAGGAGCGCGGAGGTAGTCAGCTTCGACATATTCACACCACGAGGCAATGAGCGGATCGTGGAAGTTACGGAGTGCCCGGTGTTGGCGTAAGGTTAGGGCTGCAGGGCTGCGTAGAAGGTACCGGCGGTGATCACCACCGAGTCCTTGGCGGCATTCATGGCCGTGATCTCGAAGGTGCCTTGCACCTTGTCGTCCAGACGACTCAGGATCACCGAGCCCCTTCCCACACCGAGTGCAGCGCGGTAGATCGTGTTGGGATCGGCCGAGGAACTGGATGTCCAGATCACCTGATTGGCCGTATTGCCTCCCACCACGTTGGTGCCGAGTTTGGCGTCCTCTAGCGAGATGGCCAGGTTCGGAAACCCCGTGCCGGCACTACCGCGAATGTTCAGGAAGGTGCCGTTCCGCGAAGCGATCACGGCATGGTTGGCCGTAAAGGCTGCGCCGTTGATGGCAGCCTTCACGTAATACGACGTCACCGTCGGGCCAGGAGGAACTTCTTCCGGCGCGCAGGCTGCCAGGGCAAGAGCAGCGCAAAGACAAAGGAGAACGACCGTTCGCATCACAGCAGCAATCTACGGTTGGAGGTTCATTCGCTACGCAGCAATACCCGTGGCCATGAAGAGGAGGCGAGCATACTGACGGATGATGAGTGCGTACGCTGCGGCCAGTCCGATCAGGTTCACCACCGGCATCAGCCAGGTACCACCGCCAAAGGCCACCGGCTTCAGGATACCGAACCACGAGGCCCGGGCCAGGATGTGGTCGGCGGTGATCTCTTGCGGCGGGCACACCCGCTCACCGGCGATCTGCCAGACCGCCTTCAGCCGACGTGTTTCGCGCAGGTACTCCATGCCCCACAGCGTGAGCAGGACAAAGTAGATGATCGTTTGTCCGGACCGCACCAGCCGCGTTTGCTCCAGCGTGATCGCTCCACTCCACTCGCAGCCATACATCACCAGCCAGAACACGCCGGCCAGGCCAAAGGCCATGCTCACCGTGCGCTTGAACAGGCGGTGCTGGGGTTCGTACGATGCGGCGATGGACGGATGAAACATGATCTGGAAAGGGGCTGGTGGAAACGAAACGCGCGGACGTCTTCATACTCCGTCCGCGCGAAGATACGGTCAGTGGATACAGCCGATCACTCGGCCGGTGCTTCCGGTGCTTCTTCCGCAGCGGGAGCTTCGGCAGCAGCAGCGGCAGCAGCAGCTTCTTCAGCAGCTTTGGCGGCGGCTTCTTCAGCGGCCTTGGCAGCAGCAGCGGCAGCAGCGGCGCGCTCGGCTTCTTCGGCTTCGCGACGCTTGGCTTCTTCAGCGGCCTTGACGCGGTCTTCGCCACGCTGCTTGCGACGAGCCTTCAAGCGCAGGTAGCGCTCGTTAGCGCGTTGTTTGTGCTCGGCAACGGCGGTCTCGATCTCTTCGGCGGTCTTGCCTTTGAATTCGAGGGTCCGACGCAGCAGCACGCCTTCGCGGCTGAGGATGTCGCGGACAATGTCGGTTGGCTGGGCACCCACGTTCAGCCAGTAGATGGCGCGGGCAGGGTCCAGAACAACATTCTTCGGAGAGGTCATCGGGTCGAGGTAGCCGACCCGTTCGATAGCAGCGCCGTCACGACGAGCGCGTCCGTCGATCGCCACGATATCATAGAACGGATGGGCTTTCCGTCCTCGGCGACGCAAGCGGAGTTTCACCATTGCGGTGGTCCTTCAAGAAAGTGAGTGAGTTAGAACGGTCTACGGATCCCAGGCATGGCGGGCGCTCCGGCTCCGCCGCGCTTGGTCATTTGTTTCATCATCTTCTGCATGTCTTCGAACTGCTTGATCAACCGGTTCACGTCCTGCGTGGACGTACCGCTGCCAAGAGCGATCCGGCGGCGGCGTGAGCCATTGAGCAGTCTGGGGTTCTGACGTTCCTCCAGGGTCATACTCAGGATGATGGCTTCCACACGGGCAAACGCACGCTCATCGAGCTGCACGCCACGCAGGGCCTTGTCCATCCCGGGGATCATCCCCAGCAGGTCCTTCAGCGATCCCATCTTCTTGATCATCTTCATCTGTCCGAGGAAGTCCTCGAACGTGAACTGATTCTTGCGGATCTTCTCTTCGAGCTTGGCTGCTTCCTTTTCATCGATCTGCGACTGGGCCTTTTCGACCAGCGTGATGATGTCGCCCATGCCCAGGATCCGCGAAGCGATCCGCTCGGGGTGGAACGGCTCGAGCTGGTCGACCTTCTCGCCAACGCCCACGAACTTGATCGGTTTGCCGAGCACCTGTCGGATAGACAAGGCGGCACCGCCGCGCGTATCGCCGTCCAGTTTGGTCAGCACCACACCTGTGAGTTCCAGGCGGTCGTTGAAGGCCGAAGCCGTGGTCACGGCGTCCTGGCCGGTCATGGCATCGCAGACGAACAGGATCTCGGTTGGCGACAACAGTTGCTTGAGGTCGGCCACCTCCTGCATCATCTCTTCGTCGATCGTCAAACGGCCGGCCGTATCCACGATCACCACGTCTCGACCGTACCGGCGGGCATAGTCCATCGCCTCTTCGGCGATCTGCTGCGGCTTGGCACCTTCCTTGCTGAAGACCGGAGCCTTGATGCTCTGGCCCAAGGTCACCAACTGATCAACGGCGGCCGGACGGTAAATGTCGCAGGCTACGAGCAGTGGCTGCTTGCCCTTCTTCTTCAGTTGATAGGCCAGCTTGGCGCAGAACGTGGTCTTACCCGAGCCCTGCAGGCCGGCCACCATGATGATGGTGGGTGCCTTGGCCGACGTGAGCAATTCCGACTTCTTGGACCCCATCAGCTCGACCAGCTCATCATGCATGAGCTTGATCATCAGCTGTCCGGGCAGGACGTTGCCTTTGACCTCGAGACCGAGAGATTTCTCCTTGACGGTCTCGATGAACGACTTGGTGACGGCGAAGTTCACGTCGGCATCCAGCAGGGCAGTACGCACCTCACCAAGCGCCTCGGAGACGTTCTCCTCGGTGAGTTTGTTCTGTCCGCGAATGCGCTTGAGCGCGTCCTCGAGTTTTTCTTGTAGGGATTCGAACATAGCGGTCAATTCAGAACCGCAAATGTACGAATCTTCGGCGACTTAGCGCTGAACCACGATGCGCGGACCGATGATGGTCTGCACGCCGCTGAACATCCGCAGGGTGTAGGCTCCCGGAGCCAGACCCGAGACCGGCACGGCGATCTGTCCCGAAGCCGACGACACCGAGAAGGAGGTAGTCTGACCCAGTGCGTCGATCAACACCACACGGTCCACCGTCACGGCCGGACCCTCGCTCGGAAGGCCGATCGTGAACTGCTCGGAGGAAGGGTTGGGATACACGGTAAGTCCATGAAGCACAAGCTCTTCCACGGAGGTGTTGGTCGGCGGCTCCACTTCGGCCAGGTTGGCGCTCACGTTGCCGCTGGCATCCACCAGGATCAGGCGGAAGCGCTCGCCGTTGTTGTTGGCGGCCGGGTCTACGAATCCGGAAGCCATCAGCACCGTTGCTCGCTTGGCCCCCGAAAGGTTGGCCACCCATCCGCGAACCGGCTTGTCGGTCTCCGGGTCGATCAGCCACAGCGTGTCCGTTTCGGGCTCCACCGCCAGATACGTAGGAGTGATATCGCCATAGAACTGACCACTGATGTAGTTCACGCCTTTGGCCGAGCGAATGCGCAACTCGCCGGCATCCGTGGCTCCGTGGGCGATCCGGACCTCCGTCTTACCATCGGTTGCGGACTGTGCCTGAGCCCCTTCGATCAGCGTGACCATCACGATGGTGTTCCGTTCCTGCGGGTTCTTGGCAAAGGTCGCAGTGTCGATCACGCCGGTGGCGATCAGATGGTACGACCGTCCCGGACGCAGAGCCGGTAGCTCAACCGTGCTGATCGCCTCTTCCGGACCCTTCGAGGTCGGTGGCGCGATCGCGATGGTAAGGGGCTCGCCGGCTGCCACATCCCTGAATGGCGTTGCCTTGCGGAACCCAAGGTTGTCGGCAGACAGCGCTCCGTTAACGTAGACGTCCACCAGGCCGGCCAGCGGGTCGGCTGCGTTATGGATCAGCTGCACGGCTGCCGTCTGTGAACCCGTGATGAGTTCGTTCCGGACCACGGCGCCGCTCTCCAGTACGGCCAGCAGCACCAGCGCAGAACCGTTGTTGTTCTCTTCCGGCGTCTTGAATCCCGAGAGGGCCAGGACCACGACTTCGCTTGAATACGAGGCCAGATTCACTTCGAATGAGGCGTACACTTCGTTGGCCTTGCCCGGAGCGGTCAGATCGAACACCGACGCTTCACGGGGCAGGTTCACAAGTGCCGGTGTGAAGTCGCCGAACTTTGCGGCTCCAAACACGGGGTTCTGACGTCCACGAACGCGGACATCGGAGGCGTTCTGGTCCGTAGAGCCATGGAACACCAGTGTGCCGATCTCGTTCGGCGTTCCCGTATACGCCGGCGTCTCAAAGATGGTGATGGTATAGGCCGTGCTCTTGCCATCCGGGTTGGCAGCCCATTCAGACGGTGTGCCAACGCCGGAGATCACGATCATGTAGGCAGCGCCGAACGCGGGCGTGAAGGACTTCTCCACGACCTTCTGGTCCGAGCTGGTACTCGAACCCGGAGCGATCCGGATCCGGGTGTTCAACTCGGAAAAGATGAAGATCGACTGCAGGTTCGAGGCCTTCTGATAGGCGATATCCTCGCCCTTCTGCTCGGTTCCTTCCTGCTCGATGTAGATGTCGGCTGTAGCCAGGGCCGGATCCGGCGAGTTGTTCAGGACGGTGACGCCAACCAGCTGGGCGGCGGCTGTGGACGAAATCGCCACCAGGGCAACAAGGACGAGAGCGGAACGAAGCAGCATTGGAGCGGTCGCTAGAAATGACACAAAACGATCACCGCCGAACAACGTCCGGCGGCGTGTACCTGTAAGATCCCATTTCCCGGAGAAAGTTTCAACTGTGGCCGTTGGCATACACCACGGAAAAGACGTCGGGGTCGTTCGGAATGGTGGAGTGCGTGGGTAGAACCCGGACCGTACACCCTTGAACCCCGCTTTCCTCGCAGCGATACTCACCCTCATAGTGGGCGGCGCCATCCGAGGAGCCAACATAGCGCATGGACACGGCCGTGGCCGGAGAGATGGTGTGGTGAGAGTCCACTCTGCCGTGAACGGCCTGCACGATCACCTGGTCCGGCGACAGTTCGCCAAGGTCTATGATGGCCGCAACGTGGATCTCCTTGCCTACGTGAGCGCCTTCGGCACCGTGGATGGTCACGGAGCGGACGTTCACCTTCGACCAGACGGCGTCGATCGTGCGGAAGAATCGATCCGCCTCGCGCACAGCCTGACCATTGTGCTCGGTCAGGTCACGATAGCGTGCCATGGCCGGACGATACGCCTGCGTGGTATAGTCCTGCACCATCCGCAACGCCGAGAACTGCGGCGCCAGCGTCCGGATGCACTCCTTCATCATGGCGGTCCAGCGCTCGGGTACACGTCCCGAACCAACATCATAGAACCGTGGGACAATGGCGTGTTCGATGATGTCGTACAAGGTCAGGGCATCGGCACTATCCTGTTCGGCGGGTTCGAATTCTTCGCCGCGGCCGATGGCGAAACCGTTGGTGCCGTCGTAGGCTTCTGCCCACCATCCGTCCAGGATCGAGCAATGCATCACACCGTTCAGGGCCGCTTTCATGCCGCTGGTCCCACTGGCTTCGTACGGACGTCGCGGCGTGTTCAGCCAGATATCACAGCCGCGCACCATCAGCCGAGCCACGTCCATCTCGTAGTCCTCCAGGACCACGATCCGGTGGTCGAGACCGTACTCCTTGATCTTCTGGTGAACACTCTGGATCAGTTCTTTGCCGGCGCCGTCCTTGGGGTGGGCCTTGCCGGCCAGGATCACCTGGATGGGCCGTGTGGCATGATTCACCAGACGCGACAAACGATCCATGTCGTACATCAGCAGATCAGCCCGCTTGTAGGTTGCGAACCGACGGGCAAAACCGATCGTGAGGACGTCCGGGTCCAGACAGTCATGAATGTGTGAAGCCTGCTCTGCCGTCAGCGAAGCACTGTGCTTGCTCAGGATGTGCTCCCGTGCGCCGATCACCAGGCGCTCGCGGCGGCGCACATGAGCACGCCAGAGTTCCATGTTCGGAATACTGTCGATCTGCTCCCACGACGCCGGGTCGTGCGGTGCCGAGCGCCACGCAAGCCCCAGATAGCGGTCATACAGGTCCGCGATCTCCGGTGCGACCCAGGTGCTGGTATGCACGCCGTTGGTAAGACCGTGGATCGGGACTTCGTCCTTGCCGAATCCGCTCCACACGCTCTTCCACATATCGCGGGCGACTTCGCCATGCAGCTGCGACACACCGTTGCGATACGAGCTGCCGCGCAGACCCAGCACGGTCATCGAAAAACCGGCCTCAGTCGAGGCATCTTGCTGGGCACCCAAGGCGATGAAGTCATTCCACGACAGACCAAGAGAGGCGGCCTCGGCCTCGAAGAACTGGCGCAGCGTTTCGTGTTCGAACACCTCGTTGCCGGCGGGCACGGGGGTGTGGGTGGTGAATACACTGGACCCTTGGGTGATGCGCCAGGCTTCGCTGAAGGTCATCCCGAAGCGTTCCATCATCAACCGTGTGCGTTCGAGCATGGAGAACGCCGCGTGTCCCTCATTGATGTGCAGGGCTGCCGGCTCGATGCCAATGGCTTGCAGTGCCCGCACGCCGCCCACGCCCAGGAGCTTCTCCTGCATCAGGCGCATCGTCACATCGCCACCATACAGCCGGTCCGTCACGTCGCGGAGGATCGGGTCGGTATTCTCCTTGATGTTCGTATCCAACAGGTACAATGGGATCCGCCCCACATTCAACCGCCAGATACGGGCATGACACGTGCCAGCCGGCATGTCTACGCTGATCGTGACCGCCGAACCATCGGCCCGCAGCACCGGGGTGAGTGGTAACGAGTGAAAGTCGACCTCGAGATACTGCTCGTTCTGCCAACCGTTCTGCGTGAGGTACTGCCGGAAGTAGCCCTCCTGGTACAGCAACCCGATGCCGATCAGAGGCAGACCCAGATCGCTGGCACTCTTGAGGTGGTCTCCGGCCAGCACGCCAAGGCCGCCGGAGTACGACGAAAAACTTTCATGAATGCCGAACTCGGCACAGAAATAGGCGATGTAGGCGGCCGGACGTTGCTCCAGCGTGGCATACCAGCCGCGCTCGTCCATATAGGCGCGGAACTCGGCATGGACCTCGCCGAGCTGATTCACGAAGTCGGCCCGCTCGGCAACAGCCTGAAGCTTATCGTGCGAAAGTCGTGCCAGCAAGGCCACCGGATTGTGACGCACACTCTCCCACAACACCGGATCGATCCGGCGGAACAGATCCGTGGCATCGTTGTTCCAGCACCACCAGTAGTTGTAGGCCAGTTCCTTGAGTGGAGCCAGCGCCGGTGGAAGGGTCGGAGAGACAACGAACGTTGAAACGGGCTTCATGGATCAGAGTATGGTCAGTGGTGGGATCACAAAGTTAGGGACACCATCGCTCTGCGGCCTGCTATCTTGCTGTATGGAACGCCCGTTATCGATCATCTCTGCCGCAGATGCCGCTGAACGGCTTGGCAAGGGGCTGGTGGTGGCGTTGCCCACCGAGACCGTGTATGGGCTGGCGGCCCTCGCATCGTCGGCAGACGCCGTGCACGCGATCTATCGCCTCAAGGGACGTCCCGCCGATAACCCCCTGATCGTGCATGTGACCGATATCGACCAGGCCCATACGGTGGCGGTGGTCACGCCGGAGGCACGCAGGCTGGCTGCGGCGTTCTGGCCGGGACCACTGACGCTGGTGCTGGAGAGGCGCACCGGCGTTGCCGAAGCGGTTGCCGCCGGATTACCAACACTTGCCGTCCGCGCACCAGACCACGCGATCTTTCAGGAGGTCCTTCGCGCAGTGGGTCAGCCCCTTGCCGCCCCGAGTGCGAATCCCTCCGGTGCACCTAGTCCGACCACCGCACAGCACGTGCTGCAGGACCATCGGGGTGGGGTGCCGGTGGTAGACGGCGGGCCGTGCCGAGGTGGCCTGGAGTCCACCGTTGTGCGCGTCGAACCCGATCGCCTGGTCCTGCTGCGACCGGGGGCGATCGATCGAGCCACGCTGGAGGCTGCCAGTGGACTGCCGGTCGTGGATGGCTCGTCCGATGCCAAGGCGGCCTCGCCGGGAACACGATACCGGCACTACGCGCCCCGCGCCAGGGTGCGGCTGTTCACGGATCTGTCGGTACTCTTGCACGCCGCGGAAACGGCATCCGGACGCATCCTGGTGCTCGCCACGATCGACCCCGGACCCGGCCTGGAGTGGCAGCCGCTGCAAGCCCAGACCTTGTACGCCGAACTCCGTGCGGCCGATGACTTGCGTGTGGATGAAATTCTTGTACATTGTGACCGCGACACCGTTGGGAACGAGGCCCTGATGGACCGGCTGACACGGGCGGCGGCGTCGGATCCTGGAAAGCACGAGCGGACATGATCGAGACGACGGTGCGAGTAGTCAATCGGGCGGGCCTCCATACTCGACCGGCAGCAATGCTGGTGAAGGTGGCGTCGCAATTCGAAAGCGAGATCTTCCTCGAGCGGGACGGCTTTCAGATCAATGCCAAGAGCATCATCGGTGTGATGACGCTGGCGGCCGAGCAGGGCAGTTCGCTGAACCTGGTCGTTGAAGGCGAAGATGAATCAGCGGCGGCAGCCGCGATCGAACAGCTGTTCGCCAGCGGTTTCGACGAACAGTGACCGGAGCAGACAGGAATGTCGGAACGTTCACAACATCAGCAGGTGTCCGAGATGTCGGCAGAACCAACCAGCACCCCGACCGTGCTGAAGGGGATCGCGGCCTCGCCCGGGATCGCCATTGGCCGGGCCTTTGTGCTGGACGCTGCACCTCGTGTGAATCCGGAAGAGCAGGTTTCACCCGAGCACGTGGCCGATGAACTGTCGAGATTCCACACGGCACTCGAAACCGTGATCGCCGAGTTGATCGAAGCCGCCAAGCTGGCCCGCCAGGAGTCGAGCACGGTCAGTTCGATCGTGGATACGTATGGCATGATCGTTGGCGACCGCACGATGGCGGCTTCGGTGGTCAAGCGGATCGAGAGCGGAACCAGCGCCGAAGCCGCCGTAGCCCGCGAGTTCGACGCCCATCGGGCCATGATGCTTTCGGCCAAGGATGATCTGCTGCGCTCGCGGGCGCAGGACTTCGAAGTGATCAAGGAGCGGCTGATCGGCGCCTTGCGCAATCGCACGCTGACCCATGCCACGGGGTATGACTCGATCGTGGTTGCCGCATCGGTAACCCCACAGGACATGCTGTTCTTCAAGCAGACACAGTCACTTGGCTATGTCACCGAGATCGGCGGCATCAATTCCCACGCCTGTATCCTGGCTCGCGACATGGGGTATCCCGCCGTGATCGGCGTGCGCAACGCTACCGATCGCATCCCGGCCGATGCGCGATTGATCGTGGATGGATTTGCCGGGACCGTGATCGTGGATCCGGACGAGGAAACGCTGCTGGCCTATCGCGACAAGCAGACCAAGGCCGAAGAGTATCGTCAGCGGCTGGGAGAACTGGCCGACAGGCCAACGGTCACTTCGGACGGACGCCGTATCCGTCTGCTGGCCAATGTGGATGAGCCGGACCACGTAGATGCAGCTCTGATGGCAGGGGGCGAAGGTGTGGGTCTGGTTCGCAGCGAAGTGATGCTGATCAAGTTGGGACGGTATCCCTCCTGTGATGAGCAGACGGTGTGGTATCGCGACATTGCCGAGCGCGCCTTCCCGAACCCGGTCACCATCCGGGCCTTCGACGTGGGCAGCGACAAGTTCCGCCAAGGGATCCCGCATCACGAAGAGAATCCGGCGTTGGGCCTGCGTGGTATCCGCTTTCTGCTGTACCGTCCGGACATCTTTGAAGAACAGATCTG
Source organism: bacterium (assembly GCA_024711065.1). Taxonomy (GTDB): domain Bacteria; phylum Bacteroidota; class Ignavibacteria; order Kapaibacteriales; family Kapaibacteriaceae; genus OLB6. The sequence continues at coordinate 8,801 of JANJTN010000213.1, read as the reverse complement.
CGCCGTGCTGCGAGCATCCGAACACCGCAACGTACGCCTGATGCTGCCCATGGTGTCCATGCTCGAAGAACTGGAAGAAGCTCGGCGCATGATCACGGCCTGTCAAAAGAAACTGAACGCCGATGGGATCCCCTTCGACGAGCACCTGCCGGTTGGCGTGATGATCGAAACACCGGCAGCCGCCATGATGGCCGACATCTTTGCTCAGCATGCGGACTTCCTGAGCATCGGCACCAACGACCTTGCCCAGTATGCGCTGGCCACCGACCGTACCAACGAACTGGTGGCCGACATCTTCGATGCCCTGCATCCGGCCGTGATCCGCATGGTACGGATGGTGGTCGAAGCGGCCACGCGTCGCGGAAAGACCGTGAGTGTCTGTGGCGAGATGGCTGGCCATGCGGCAGCCACCGAAATGCTGATCGGGATCGGACTCTCGGAGCTGAGCGTGTCTCCACGACTCCTGCTCGAACTCAAACAGCGCATCCTGAACGTGTCCTTCGAACAATGCCGGACACTGGAGCGCGAGCTCGAACAGTGCACCACCACCCAGGAAGTGTACATGGTGCTGAACTCCATCAATGCCTGGCGCGGGAAGGACGATCAGCTCGGATGATCCGTTCCGTTGTCCGCGTCCTCCTCGGCGTGTGCTGCCTGCTAGCCCCCTTCACCATGATCGCCCAGATCCCCGGGCACGTGATCCCGGTGGCGGTACAAGCCACACCCGATTCCCTGATGGCCTCCGACGGCTATCCGCGGGTGATCCGCCAGATCATCTTCGATCAGCGTGATGTGTTCGATCCGGAGAGCGACGACTGGTGGTTCGGCGCCGGTGTGATGAATGCCCTGCACGTGGTCACGCGGCCCTACATCCTGGAAGACGAATTGCTCCAGGTGGAAGGCGACGAGATCGACCCGGCCCGCATGCTCGAAACCGAACGCGTGCTACGCAACAGCCGGTTGTTCAGCAAGGTGCGTGTAACGGCAGAACCGGTCGGTGCCGACTCGGTCGACATGGTGGTGGCCACGCAAGACCAGTGGTCGCTGCGTCCGGATCTGCTCTTTGGCACGGGTGGCGGCATCACCAACGTGGGCTTCCGTCTGTCCGAAGTGAACTTCCTGGGCACGGCCACCACGCTGATGGGGCAGGGGATCTATCGCACCGAGAACGACATCGGATGGGAAGGGGCTCTCCAGGTCTCGCAGCGCCGTTTGTTCCGCACGCAGGTCGGCGTGACCGGCTTCTTGCAGGCCACCCGCTTCCGCACCGATCAGTTACTGGAATTCACCAAACCGTTCCGCAACATCTCTACACCGTGGGCCTTCTCGCTGTGGGGGACGAATGCCTTCGGGAAGGACTTCGCCTACCTACCCGATACCACGTTTCTGCTGCCGTTCAAGGATCGATCCTTGAATGGCTGGGTGGCCCAGCAGTATGGCGACGACGACCGGTTGTTCATGAGTCTCGGCGGACGCGTGTCGGATGTGCAACGGGTGATCGCGGAGTCGCGTCAGGCATTCGATAACACGGCTCAGATCCTGGTATCGTTCGCATCGCTCCGGCAGGACTTCGGACGCACGGCGTTCCTGAATGGATACGAGACCGAAGACATCATGGAAGGGGGCTGGGGTTCGGTCACCCTGGGTCGCGTGTTCTCGATGGGCAACGGCGGCCAGGGGATGTGGTACGTGTCTGGTGTGGGCGAACAAAGCTGGTTCCCTACGGAACGGGTGTACCTGTTCGGTTCGGTCGGTGCGGGGTCGGGCTTTGCCGAGCGGGCGCAACCGTTGTACACCTTTCTCGAAGTGAACGGCCTTGGTCACTGGAGAGCCTCGGATAACTTCGTACTGGCCGCGCGCGTCCGTTCCCAGACCGCCTGGAACTGGGCAGCGTACCGTCAGTTGGTACTCGATTTTGAAAGCGGCCTTCGTGGCTACGATGCCAACGTGCTGGCCGGCGACAACCGCCTGATCAGCAATGTCGAGTGGCGCTGGTTCCCGAAATGGCAGGTCTGGATCCTGGGGATCAGCGCCGTGGCGTTTTACGACATCGGCTCGGTATGGGATCAGGGACAGGACTTCTTCTCGGCCCGCTACCATTCGGCCATCGGTGCGGGTATTCGCCTGCACAACCTCAAAGCGAGTGGGCGCGACGCGATCTTCCGGTTCGACTTCGCGTTCAATCTGGACGAGAACAAGTTCAGCGGACTCATTTTCAGCACGAATCAACTGTTCAGTGCCTTCGGCGGTCACCAATACAGTGCACCGGACGTGCTCGGTAAGGACATTGATCTGAGGTAGGCTGTTGCTGTGAGCTGTTGCTGTGAGCTGTGAGCTGTTGCTGTTGTCTTACTTTCGCTACTCGCTACTCGTTATGAAGCCCCTTAACACCTATATCGACCACACATTGCTCAAACCGGACAGTACGGTGGAGCAGATGCTGGCATTGTGTCAGGAAGCCGACCGCTATCGGTTTGCCAGTGTGTGCCTGTTGCCCTGGCATGTTGCTCGGGCGATCGAAGCGTTGCAGGGCACGGGGATCCCGGTCTGCACTGTGGTGGGCTTTCCGCTGGGTGCTAGTACCACGGCCACGAAGGTGGCCGAGACCACCGAAGCCGTTCGGCAGGGGGCTCGTGAGATCGACATGGTGATCTCCCTTACCGCCCTCAAGAGCCGTCACTACGACGAGGTCTTTACCGACATTCGCGCCGTGGTCGAGGCTGCTCACGCCGAGGCGGCACTGGTGAAGGTGATCATCGAGACATGCCTGCTTACCGACGACGAGAAGAAGCGGATGTGCGCCGCCGTTACTCAGGCAGGGGCGGAATACATCAAGACCTCCACAGGCTTTTCAACGGGCGGAGCCACCATCGCCGATGTAGCCTTGCTGCGTGCCAACGTGGGTCCGCATGTGCTGGTGAAGGCCTCCGGGGGGATCCGCGATCGCGAAACGGCTGTGGCGATGATCGAGGCCGGCGCGGACCGCATCGGCACGTCGTCCGGCATCGCGATCGTTACGGCAAGCTGACCCGTCTGGGGCGGTACGACGGCACAAAGAACGTGGTCCGCAGAAAGTCCGGATGCACCAGATACCATGGACGCTTCCAGGTAACGTCCGGAAGGACGTGATACCACCGATAGCCCGCATCGCGGAAGTAAGCCGTACACCACACGCCAAAACCCAGGTCGGCTGCAGCAGCCAGGGCGGCGTCGCGTTGGCAGCGCGACGTAAGGACCGGACGCAGGATGCGCTCCTGATTCCCATAGGTGTGCAGTTGGTCCTGCACCCGCAGATAGTTCTGGTAGCGCGATCGTGCATCCAGCTGCGCCCAGATCGGCATGGACCACAGGGGATACAGCAGCAGGATCTTCCAGCCCAACTGGCCGGCCGCCAGCCATGTGCCCAGATCCAACGTCACCGTCACGGCCGCGATCAGCCCGATCTCCAGCGCGGTGATCACATGCAGCAATCGTCCTACGCGCAGATAGGTCCAAAAGGGGTGGCGTCTGGTGAACGGTACCATTGGGTAGGGGGCTGATCTTGTGTGACGAAGATACATTTTGCGAACCATGCTTGACATTCTGTGTTGCAACACATATATTTGTGTTGTGACACATACGTCATCATTCTTCTACCCATACAGGAGTACCGTCATGGCACAATGGACAGTCGATCCGATGCACACCAACATCGAGTTCAAGGTCAAGCACCTGATGATCAGCACGGTCACAGGGCAGTTCACGCAGTACGCGATCAACGTTGAGACCGAGAACGAAGACTTCACGCACGCCCGCATCTCGTTCGAAGCCGACGTGGCTTCGATCTCGACCGGCATCGCCGATCGCGACGCTCACCTGCGATCGGATGATTTCTTCAACACCGAGCAGTTCCCCAAGCTCACCTTCAAGGGTGATTCCCTGGTACCCGCCGGCGACAATACGTACACGCTCACCGGCGACCTCACCATTCGCGATATCACCAGGTCGATCAGCCTGAACGTGGAGTTCAACGGCACGATGGTAGACCCATACGGTAATCACAAAGCCGGCTTCGAGATCAACGGTAAGCTCAACCGCAAAGAGTTCGGTCTGAAGTGGGATGCCATCACGGAAGCCGGCGGTGTGGTAGTTTCCGACGAGGTGCGCCTGCACCTGAACGTTCAACTCGTTGCCGTCACTCAAGAACAGGAAGCCGCCCTTGCGTAATGTTCGCATCATCACCGATTCGCTGCGGACCTCGGTCGGACCGTTCACGGTCAAGCAGCCCCTTCCCACCAATGCCTTGCGCTATGCCGATCCGTTCCTGCTGCTGCATCACGCAGGACCCCATCGGTTCGAGCCGGGCTCGCAAGGGGCCAAGATCGAGGCCCACCCGCATCGGGGATTCGAACCTGTGACCTTCGTCTACCGAGGGAGTGTGCTGCACCGCGACTCCCTCGGCAACGAAGGCGTGATCGGTGCCGGCGAGGTGCAATGGATCACCTCCGGCTCCGGCATCATGCACGAAGAAGGCCCCACGCCGGACATGGCCAGAGACGGCGGCGAGGTCGAACTCATCCAGCTGTGGGTGAACCTGCCGGTGGCGAACAAGATGATGGAGCCGGCCTACCAGGAGATCCACCACGACCGGATCCCGAAACTCTCCGTGTTGAATGACCACCTGCATCTGAGCGTCGTGGCCGGTGCGATCGGCAACGCCGTAGGACCGGCTCGCACGCAGTCGCCCGTTCTGGCGGCCATGGGGACGATGCAGGCAGGGGGCTCCGGCACGGTGGACGTGACCGATCACGAGACATTAGCGCTATACCTGCTCAGCGGACAGGCCAGGATCAACGGCGAACACGTGGTCGGACCCCACCGACTGGTGGTCTTCGATCCTGGTGAAGGGGGCTTTTCGCTAGAGGTACTCGAAGAGGGCAACATCTTGCTTCTGGCCGGACAGCCGCTCAACGAACCGGTGGTGCAACATGGTCCGTTCGTGATGTCAACCGAGGACGAGATCAAGAAGGCCTTCCGCGATTTCGCCGGCGGGAAATTTGGGGAAGTCTAATCTGCTAATCTGCTAATCTGCTAATCTGCTAATTAGTTAATTAGCTAGTTAGCTAATTAGCAGATTAGCAGATTAGCAGATTGACACTACACGTCACCAACGGCGAAGTTCTTGCCCAACGTCTGTCGGGCCTTGGTCTGCCCGGCATCATCCTGCCGTGGCGGGAGATCCTACATGAAGGCCCCCTTCCATTGTATGCATCGTTCGATGAGCAGGGACGCCGGGCCTTCAATGCCGAACGCGCTGCGTTCATCATTCAACAGGGCTGGGGAACACCCGAGGATGTGGTCTTCGACATGGATCAGCGCGACAGTCTGATCCTGAACCGCTCGTGGTCGGAGGTGATCCTCTGGTTCGAACGAGATCTGTACGATCAACTCTCGATGGCGCAGATCCTGACGTTGATGCGCGGAGGCGGGTCGTTCCGCGACGGAGGCGTGTGGCTGGTCTACAGCGACCACCATCTCTCGTCCCTCACTAACGATGAACTTCGCGCACGGTATGAGCGCCGCACGATGATCGATGCCGACCTGTGCGATCATTACGGTCAGTTCTTTACCGAGATCGGGCAAGGGGCTGTCCCGCAGCCGCTGCGCTCTGCCCCACAGGCCTTGCAGGATGCCGCCGTACGGTGGCGCTCCCTCCAGCCGGATGCCACAGGGTTCAGCGATTTCGACCGCCGTCTGCTAGAGCTGATTAAACGTCACGGACCCATCGACGTTCGGGCGCTGTTCGATCTGCTGCAGGAGGAGGACGGCCACGATGCCTTTATGAGCGACCTGGCCTTTCACTCGCGCATCACCTCCCTTGCCAAACGGTCGGACGATATCGAACTCACCGACAAGATGATCGCATGGACAGCCTGATGACCCCTCAAATGTTCAAACGTCCAAACGTTCAAACGTTGACGCTCGCCGCTCTCCTGACCTATTTGCTCACGGCCTCCACCCTTTGTGCCCAGAGCTACTTCCCACCCAAGGACTCGGACGTCTGGGAGACCGTGTCGCTCGACGAGCTGGGCTGGTGTGCCGAACCACTGGACTCGTTGCTGTCCTACGTAGAGCGGAACGACAGCCGCGCCTTCATCGTGCTCAAGGACGGCAGGATCGCCATCGAGTGGTATGCCGACGGGTTCGAGCGCACCGACAACTGGTACTGGGCGTCGGCCGGGAAGACGGTGACCGCTACCCTGGTCGGGATCCTGCAAGAACAGGGCGTGATCAATACCGCACTACCGTCGCGCACGTATCTCGGGAACGGCTGGAGCTCGCTGACGGATGCGCAGGAATCAGCGATCACGGTGTGGCACCACCTTACGATGACCACGGGTCTCGATGACCGCGTAGCCGACCCTCACTGTACAACCGCGGACTGCCTGGTCTACAAGGCCGATCCCGGCACTCGCTGGGCTTATCACAATGCGCCGTACACGTTGCTGGACGGCGTGATCGAAGGGGCTTCCGGCCGCACACTGAACGCCCAGTACACCTCGCTCCTGAGTGCCCCCATCGGTATGGGAGGCGGTTTCATCAAGCAGGGGTACAACAATGTGCTCATCACCACGCCCCGCGCGATGGCCCGATTCGGCCTGCTGGCCCTGAACGGATTCGTGTGGGACGGCGATACGATCCTGCGTGACCGGGTCTATGTGAAAGCCATGACAGAGACCTCGCAGGACCTGAACCTCTCCTACGGCTACTTGTGGTGGCTGAATGGCAAGAGCAGCTTCATGCTGCCCGGTCTGCAGGTGGTCTTTCCGGGCTCGCTTACTCCCAACGCGCCTCCGGATGCCTACTACGGCCTTGGCAAGAACGATCAGATCGTGTGCGTGGTGCCGAGCGAAGACCTTGTGGTGATCCGCATGGGCGATCCGGCCACACCGGACGGACCGGATGTACCCACACAATTCGGCAATGAACTCTGGGCACTGCTCAGAGAAGTGATGTGTACACCAACATCCGTTCAGAGCAGAGAGCAGCAAGGAGAGCGCAGCGACGAGTTACAAGCCACGCGCTACGATGTGTACGATATGCAGGGACGTCGCATCTTGAGCGTAGTCAACCGCACTGAGGTAGCACATGCTGGGCTCCGATCGGGCCTCTACATACTTCAGGATCCTACCACTGGGCAGGTCGACAAGTGGGTAATTTGGTAGACGGCTTGAAGTGTACAGTTCCAGACGGTCGTTCCACACCGGGGAACTAGTCAGTTGCCGCGTATCTCTCTCTAGAAATGCTCAACCTGTTCGGTCGAACATAGAAGACCGTTGAAAACGTTCAAATGTCAACATCGACGAGTTCCGTAGTGTCCTTGTGAGTCACAGAATCAAGGTTTACCTTGAAACTTAATGCTGACCTCAAGCCCCTATTCCGTCTCATACGACTTGTCCCAGCCATGGTCCTGGTATGAGGACACGAAGCCACCGGGAGCCTACGCCCCTCAGATTGTTATGCAGCATTGTGGCGAAACATGCTGCTATCAATCGGTTGACGTGTGCATGCAGAACGGGCAAGTCATCGTTACTACAAGTGGACTCGCGACCGCTGGTGATCTCTGTCCGACTCCTCTTCCAGACCCGAACTGCAGAATTCTATGGTGTTCACCATAATGTCTTCCGTGACACCTGTCCGGCTGCTGCTGATACAGCTTCTGCTCGTGAGCATCACGCCGAGCTGGACAGCCAATGCTCAGGAGTGGGTTTTGCGGCAAGCGGGACTCCCGCAACCCGGCGCGAGATGGTCGTGTTCAGTTGATCTTGGCGATGGTTATCTGCTGTTTGGATCAGAAAACGGCACGCTTGTCCGATACGCTGTTGCCGACAGGACGGTGGACCTCATCCATGTGGGTACGTGTTCTGACATCACAGCGATGGCGCGAACGGCCGAGTTCATTGTTGTTGGAGACAAGCATGGAGAGATTCGCGTAAGCACCGATGGGGGAACCACCTGGGATGTTACGGCCGTATGCCGTGGTACCGTTACATCCCTGTCCAACACAAGCCCGTCGCAGTTTCTTGCATGTTCTAGTGACGGCGAACTCATCGCCGTGAATGCCGCGGAAGGAACCTATTCGACGCTGCTTGACGTCGGTGCGAGGGGATTTGTCTGGGCTGACGCCGTTGGAGACAAGCTCACCGTTGTGGGGCGCAAAGGAGTTGTGTACCACAGCGGAGATCGCGGTGAGTCGTGGTCTCTTACACAACATGATACTCTGGTGGATTTCGTCCAGTGCCATCGAGTGGATGACACGACACTGCTGCTTGGCTGCTATCGGACAGCAATCATCGTATCCGTCGACAACGGGAGAAGCCTCACTCACCGCCATGATCTTAAAACCTATCCTGAACGTAACAAAGACAGTGAGATCGATCCGATGACCTGTCTAACCAGTGTTAGTCAGCGACTCGTCGCCACGGGACCCGTCCAACCCCTGAACAACAAGTTTTACTTTAATGCCTACTACTCTGACGACCTTGGCCGCACGTGGGTGCCGGTTGCCTACCCGGAGCCAACTGTTGGGATCGCGGTTCTTATCCCGACGACGATCATCACCACGGCAAATGGGCAGCTCTACTTTGCACTGATGAACAATACTGTTGGTGTTGTCAGCATCTGTTCTTCTTTGGATCGTGGCTCTTCGTGGAGCATTGACACAACGCTGGTTCGACCGTTAGATAGGTATGAAGATTACGAGGACCGCACCGCTCTGCTGAGGCACCAGTTTATTGATGTAGAGAAGGCTGGAGACCGAT
>JANJTN010000210.1 GCA_024711065.1 bacterium | reverse complement strand
GGCTACGGGCGACGTCCAGGCCATGATCGAACTGGCCGACGAAGTGAAGGATGCGTCCATGGAGTCGGATATCGACTCCGAACTCGAGCGTTGTATCACGTCTGTGAACGATCTGGAGCTGCGCAAGATCCTCTCCGGTGAAGACGACAACCGCAACGCCATTCTCACGATCAACGCCGGCGCCGGTGGCACCGAAGCCCAGGATTGGGCCGAGATGCTGTTGCGGATGTACACGCGCTGGGCCGAGCAGCACGACTATCAGGTGTTCCTGGCCGACGAGCAGGGTGGCGACACTGCCGGCATCAAGAGCGGTACCCTGGAGATCCGCGGGCCGTTCGCCTATGGCTATCTGAAGGCCGAGAATGGCGTGCACCGATTGGTGCGCATCAGTCCGTACGACTCCAACGCCCGACGCCATACGTCCTTTGCTTCGGTCTTCGTGTACCCCGAAGTGGACGACGACGTGGAGATCGAAGTGAACCCTGCCGATGTGCAGATGGACACGTTCCGCTCCGGCGGCAAAGGTGGTCAGAACGTGAACAAGGTGGAGACCGCTGTGCGCCTCACGCACGTTCCCACGGGCATCGTCGTGAGCTGCCAACAGGAGCGTTCCCAGCTGCAGAACCGCGAGCGCGCCATGAAGATGCTCAAGAGTCGCCTCTACCAGAAACGTCGCGAAGAAGAAGAAGCCGCCAAAGCCGCCATCGAAGGCACCAAGAAGAAGATCGAATGGGGCTCGCAGATCCGCAGCTACGTCTTCCAACCCTACACCATGGTGAACGACCACCGCACGGAGACCAAGATCACCGACGTGCAGCGTGTGATGGACGGAGATCTGGACGAACTGATCAAGGCGTACCTGCTGCTCGAAGACGAGCAAATGCAGTAATGCACTCATGCACTGATGCACTCATGCACTTATGCAGTAATGCACTAATGCACTGATGCACTCATGCCTTAATGCACTGATGCTGTAATGCTTACATGTTCAAACGTTCACATGGTTAAACGTTGACAGAGGTCGTAGACCGATTGCGGACGGCTACCAGCGTAGCGGTCCTCACTGGTGCCGGCATCAGTGCCGAGAGTGGTGTGGCCACATTTCGTGATCCGGATGGGCTGTGGGCGCGATTCTCGCCCCAGGAGCTAGCGAGTATGGACGGCTTTCTGAAGAATCCGGACCGCGTACGCGATTGGTATGCCTACCGCAGAGCCGTGATCGATTCCGTAGAACCCAACCCTGGACACGTTGCGTTGGCCCAACTTGAGACCATCATCGAGACGTTTACGCTGGCCACGCAGAACGTGGATCGCCTGCACCAGCGTGCGGGATCGAAGAACGTCCTGGAAGTGCACGGCAACCTGATCGAGAACCGCTGCAACAGCTGCGGCTGGCTGGACGATGCCCACCACGAGCGTCTGGACTGCGCCCAGTGCGGCGGTGTGATGCGTCCCAACGTGGTCTGGTTCGGCGAGATGCTGCCGGAAGACGTCTTTGCACAGGCCACGGATGCTGCCCGCAGCTGCGACGTCTTCCTCACCATCGGTACCAGTGCCGAGGTCTATCCGGCAGCCATGCTTCCCCACGAAGCCCGTAACTTTGGGGCCTTCGTTGTCGAGATCAATCCCAACGAAACGGAGTTCACGCCGTATGCCCACGCTTCACTGCGCGGACCCAGCGGGGAAGTGCTCCCGGAGGTGGTCAATGCACTGATGCACTAATGCACTGATGCACTAATTCAGCAACAGCCAACAGCAACAGCAACAGCCAACAGCAACAGCAACAGCAACAGCAACAGCCAACAGCAACAGCAACAGCCATGGTCGGTATCGGAACAGACATCGTAGACGTGCCCCGCATCGAGCGGTCGTTTGCCGAGTATGGTGAGCGGTTCCTGAAGCGGGTCTTTACGGACACGGAGATCGCCTACTGCGATTCCTTCGGCGAGACGCGGTTCCTGCACTATGCAGCGCGGTTTGCGGCCAAGGAAGCCTTCAGCAAGGCCATTGGCACCGGCATGCGCCAGGAGATGTCCTTCAAGAAGGTTGGCATTCGCAACGAGCCCTCCGGACGTCCGGTGATCGAACTCTTTGGCGAGATGCAGGAACGCTGGGGCGGACATACCATTCACGTTACGCTTAGCCACACCGCCACCATAGGCCTCGCCGTGGTTGTGATCGAGTAGGCTCAAGCCTTCAAACGCTCAACTGTTCAATCCCTGAATTCAAGCCCTCAAACGTTCAAGCCCTCTAACACTCATGTTGCCATCCATCTACAACCCCGAAGCCCCTTTCACCCTGGGTATCCTTGGCGGCGGACAGCTGGCCAAGATGACCCTGCAAGCCGTGTATCGGATGGGGATGCAGGTAGCCATCATCGAGAATGGCGAGAGCTCGCCGGCGGGCGTGATGACCAAGAAGGAGTTTGGAGGGGGCTGGAACGACGCGGCATCGCTGGAGGCGTTCATCGCGGCATCGGATATCGTGACGCTGGAGAATGAGTTCGTGGATCCCGCCATTCTGGACGTGATCGCTGAGAAGCGGCTGGTGTTCCCAACGCCGGATACCATGCGGCTGGTGCAGGACAAGTACACGCAGAAGGTAACGTTCTCCAAGGCGGGTATTCCCACGCCGCAGTTTGCGGCGATCGAGACCAAGCAGGACCTGTTCGACTTTGGCGAGAAGTACGGTTATCCGTTCGTGGCCAAGACGCGCAAGTACGGCTACGACGGCTACGGCAATGCCACCATTAAGCGCGACACCGAGATCGACATGGTGTGGCGCAAGTTCATGGAAGGCGAGAATCCGCGTCCGTTGATGGCCGAGAGCTTTGTGACCTTCAACAAAGAGCTGGCCGTGATGGTGGCCCGCAACAAGCGCGGTGAAGTGGCCGTGTACCCATGCGTGCAGACCATTCAGGAGGGGCACATCTGTGTAACGGTGTTGGCACCGGCGCCCATCGAAGAGCCCCTTCTCAAGCGTGCGCAGGAGATCGCCGTGGCGTGCGTGGAGGAGATCAACGGCGTAGGCGTGTTCGGGATCGAGATGTTCCTGACGCCGCAGGACGAGATCTTCTTCAACGAGATCGCTCCGCGTCCGCACAACAGTGGCCACTACACCATTGAAGCCTGCTACACTTCGCAGTTCGAGAACCACCTGCGTGCGGTCACCAACATGCCGCTTGGTTCACCAGAGCTCCGTGTAGGGGGCGCTGCCATGATCAACCTGCTGGGTGAGCGCACCGGCAGCGGTATCCCGGACAGTGTGGTGGAGATGCTCAAGGTCAGCGATGTGGCCTTGCACCTCTACGGAAAGAAGGACTCCCGCCTCGGCCGCAAGATGGGTCACCTGACCGCCACGGCCGACACCATGGACGAAGCCTTCCGGAAAGCCAACACGGCACTGGAGCGGTTCGTGTGGTGACGCGCGGTTGGGGCGCGCCGACATGGGCACGCCAGTGGCGTGCCCTTGCTCGCGCGCCCCTACCGCGCGTTCACCCGCAGGGTAGCGTAGGCGCCGATCAGGACGAAGATGGCGTTGCCCATCCACATGGCGATGTTGGGATCGAATAGGCCGCGGTCGGCCAGTTTCTCTCCGCCGATCAGGGCGATCCAGTAGAGCACGTAGCAGCCGAGCGAGATCGCGGCACTCAGTCCGAAGTTGCCGCCCTTGGTCAGGATGCCGAGCGGCGCGCCAACGAACACGAACAACAGGCAGGCAAAGGGGATCGCATACTTCTTGTGGATCTCCACGGCGTACTTGTTCCGGGTACGGAGTTCGGCGTCCTGCTTGTACGACTCGCCTTCCAGACGCGAGCGCGTGGTGGTCACGAACGTCAACGCTCGTCCAACCGCTTCGAGTGGGGGGACCACGTCGGTGGACTGGATCGACGTGTCGCGGGAGGCGGTGATGTAGCTTACATGACTGGTGAAGAGCGAATCCATGCGGGACCGCGCCAACGTGATGGCCGAATCCGATCGATTCACGATGGCCTGCATGTCGCTGATCCGCATTTCGCGGTCGCCACGGCTGGATCCGGTAACGTCGGACTTTTCGTAGAAGAACCGCTCTGCCGGCATGGCGATCTGGTGATCTTCGAACTGCACTACGCGGTAGTCTCTGGGCTCGGATGGCCGCGACTGATGCACCTCGCCTTGGCGCAGGTCCAGCACCAATCGCGTAAGGGACGGAGAGAAGAATAGCCGTCCGGTATCGGCGCTGACCACGTTCATCCGATCCGGACGTGATCGATCGTAGATAGTCACACCCGTCATCAGTCCCGTAGAATCCACGGTGCGAGCCAGGATAGTGAAGCCCTCGATCTGCGTGGTAAAGCGTCCACTCTCCACAGCAAACGTGGGTTTCAGGCGCTGAATGTCGCGCATCATGGTACTCAGACGCAGGTTGGTGTCCGGCAGCACATTGTCCGTATACCAGAACGTAAAACCCCACAGCACGGTACCCATCAGGGCGATCGGAACGATCATTCGATTCAGACCCATGCCGGAGGCCTTCATCACCGTGACCTCGTGCGTGGCCGACAATCCACCGAAAGCCATCACGGTAGAGAACAGGGTTCCGATCGGAATGGCCAACACCAGGATCCACGACACACTCAGGATCATGAACTCGGCGATCACATCGTAGGAAAGCCCCTTACCAGCCAATTGCGGCAGGTAGTTGATCATATACTGCGTGAGGAAGAGGAACACCACCACGGCCGTTCCAAAGAAGAACGGACCCAGGTGGGCGCGGAGGATGTACCGCCAGAGCAGCATGGGTCAGGACGCGCTGTCGCGCTCTGAAGCGGCACGATCGGCCAGGGCCTGAAAGTGGTCGCGTCGTTCGGGTTGGGCTTCCTTCAGCTGCAGGAACGCATCGATCGCCTTGTCGAAGGCCTTCTGCTGCAGGTAGATCATGGCCAGCGTCTCGGTCACCAGCGTCCGGCGCGGCTGATCAGCCATCGGATCCGGCGCCGGCGGTTTCTTCTCCAGCTCATCGGCCGTCATACGCACCTTGCCGATCCGATCGGCCAGTTCTTCCAGAGACACCTTGCGGGGTTTCTCGGGTTCGACGCGTGCAAAGGGGCTGGGTACGGGACGGTTAAAGCTTCGGAAGGCAGGGGGCTCTGGCAGCGTGCTAATGCTGCGTCCGCTGCGGCGCTGTCCTTCAAAGCGCAGCGACGTGTATTCCAGGCCCGGG
>JANJTN010000203.1 GCA_024711065.1 bacterium | reverse complement strand
GGTCTGCAAGGGATGTTCGTATACGCCCCCTTCATGAAGGACAACTACCACACAGCACCGGTGACGGCGCTCAGCTGGTTTATCACCGCCGGCTTTGGCGTAGAACTGGCGATCATTGAAGAGATCGAGAAGCGGGTCCGTAGGGCGATCACGGCCGGCTAGTACTCATCACGCCATCGGCACGTCGATCAACACCGCATAGGTGGCATCGGCGGCAGTCATGGCAATGCGATCCTCTTCGTGCACGCCGATCGCGTCTCGCCGGGCCAGGAGCTCTCCATTTACGGAGACGGTTCCTTCGATCACGAACAGGAAGAGTCCGTTGCCCGGCCGTTTGGTCGTGTAGACGGCATCGGATCCGGCATCGAGGCGCACCAACGAGAACCAGGCATCCTGATGGATCCAGAGCGGTTCGGTTCCACCCTTGGGTCCCACCACGGTATGGATCCCCGGTGCCGAGGTGTCGAAACTCTTCTGATCGTATCGCGGCTCTACGCCACGCACGTTCGGGATCACCCAGATCTGCAGGAACTTCAGGACATCCGTTGGCGAGCCGTTGTACTCGGAATGTGTGATACCGGTGCCGGCCGACATCACTTGTACGTCTCCCGGAACAAGGGCTTCGGTGTGCCCCATGCTGTCTTTGTGGGCGATCGTGCCTTCCAATGGAATGGACACGATCTCCATGTTGTCGTGCGGGTGCGTTCCAAATCCCTCGCCTCCCAGCACCACATCGTCGTTGAAGACCCGAAGCATGCCGAAGCGGACCCGCTCGGGATCGAAGTAGTGTCCAAAGCTGAAGAGATGCCGGCTGTCCAGCCAGCCAAAGTTGGCATGTCCTCGCGTTTCGGCTCGATAGATCGTTGCAGACATGATTCTCTCCTGTTAGGTGGTCGGTGTTGAAACGGACGTGCGATGGATGAAGGATACGAAGGCCTCGAGAACTGACCGGTAGACGTGGATCGTGTCCTCGTCCGTAAGACGCAGATCCCGATCGAACTTCGACGGCGCCTGAGTCACCAGCAGTTCCGGCTTGGGCAGGACATACGCGCCAATGGCATGCAGAAGCTGTCGCGTATTCATCTGGCCTCTGGCCGTACCATATCGGCCGGGGGAAGCGCCGATCACCGCTACGGGTTTCTCGGCCAATGCTCGGATGGGCGGCCTGGAGATCCAGTCGATCGCATTCTTGAGCACACCGCTGTAGGAATGGTTGTACTCCGGCGAGGCGATCAACACACCATCCGCCGCGGCGATCTTCTGTTCGACGGCCCGTACCGCTTCCGGTGGACCATCGGTGTCCAGCTCGCTGTTGTACAAGGGAAAGGGGCTCAGGTCCACCACCTCGAGCTCGACCTCGTGGGGTAGAAGCTCGCTGGCTGCCCGCAACAGAGCCGTATTGAACGACCGCTGGCGAAGCGAACCGCTGATGCCGATGATCTTCATGTGGTGCTCCTTTGGAATGATGACATCACAAACATACAGAAATGTGTTGCAACACACAAATAGTGATGCAGAGACAAGCCCCTTGCCTCGATACTGACGCAAGGGGCGCATACCATGCATTGAGCATCCGCAGACGGCCGAGGCCGAACTACGGGTTGATCAAGAGCGGGGCAGACCGGCGTCCGTCCGAAGCGTTCACGCTGACCATGTAGCGGCCCGGCGCAAGACCGTCCGTGGGGACCGTGGTGTTCAGGGAGCCGTTTGCCACCGTTGCTGTAGACGTGCGGACGAGCGTGCCATTCATGTCGAAGATCTCGATCTTGGCCGGACCGTTCGCAAGGCCTTGCGTGCGTACGGCCGCCGAATGGCTGGCGGGATTCGGTGCCACGCGCAACGGGTTCTGTGGTCTGCCATCCTGCAGCTGTCCTTTGGGCATCAGCTCTGCCGGCGGCACCTGGCCATCCCAGAGCAGGAACTTCATCGCCATGCTGCGACCGTCGCCCATCAACAGTCCCATCTCGCCGGGATCCTTGCCGTGGCCACGACCGCGACGGCCGGCCTTGTCACGAAGGTCATCGACGTGTGCGCGCCAGGCATCGATCTGTTCCTCGTTGGTATCAAACAGCTCTCGCAGGCGATCACGGTGCGTCTTGGCAAGGGGCTTGAGTCGGGCCATGATCGCTTGCATCTGCTCGCGATGCTCTGCCTTTACGCTGTGAAGTTGCTCACGAAGTTCGTCGCGGTCGAGCTCCGAGCGATCATCGCGAAGGCGTTCCATTTCTTGTCGGACGCTCTCGCGTATGGTGGAGGCCTGTGAGCGCAGGTCGAGGAGCGTGGCGCGCTCTTCGGCGGTCAGGCCAGCGTCGAAGGCCTGTTGCCATTGCCGAAGCGTCGGAGCCACTTCGGTGGTGAACCAGGCGCGGAGATCGGCGCGAAGTTGTTGATGCTCTTG
The DNA here is from genome assembly GCA_024711065.1 of bacterium. Lineage (GTDB taxonomy): Bacteria > Bacteroidota > Ignavibacteria > Kapaibacteriales > Kapaibacteriaceae > OLB6. Next base: position 842 of record JANJTN010000203.1, on the reverse strand, counting down.
ACGCTGTTGTTCACGATCGAGTTTGCTGCTACGCTGCCGTTGTGCGGCAGACGGAAGGGCGATGGTCAGGAGGAGGACGGCGGTCAGTCCGATGAGTCGATGGGTCATGATGGCACCTGTGGTGTGATGGAACGGCGCCTGAACGTTGTGAGAGATGATGCGTTTAATCCGATCCGCGGAGTGTGTCAAGGTCACTCGGAGGCGACCGCAGCCGCCCGGGCCAGGTGGGCCTGCCGACGCGGCTTCAGACTGTTGGTCGCCAGATGTCCGGCCAGGATGCGGTGGACATCGTGCAGAGTCTTGAATGGATGGTGCGGAATCCGCTGTTCGGTACACCATGCCGCCAGGTGGTGTTTGGCAAAGATCACGTCGGCATGTTGTGCCGCACAGGTGTCCGATCGGCCATCACCCACATAGATCAACAGGTCGCCCTCGGCCAGGGAACTAAGCACGGCGTTACGCTTGCAGGAGGCACAGAAGCAGGTGCAGGATTCCGTGGCGCCGGGGAATACAGCCCACCAGCCCCCTTCAGAGTGTAGCAAGCGATTGCTGAACACGGGAACGTCGGCAAGCCCAGCCTGCCGGAGGATCGGCTGGATGTACACATCGAACCCATCGCTGGCGATGGAGACCTGGACGTTATTCCGCCGACACAGTCCCACAAGAGCCACCACGCCGGGGTCGACGTCCATGCTCAGAGCCCAGGCGTGGACCTGTTCCGGCGAGAGTTCTGCGGGCAGCATGGCCACGGAGCGCCGGTAGTACTCGGCCACCGTCAGCTGTCCATTGAGGAGCTCGGTATGGATCGGCTCGAACCGGCCGAATGTGCGAAAGAGCTCATC
>JANJTN010000188.1 GCA_024711065.1 bacterium | reverse complement strand
CGGCGGTACGCGGCTGATCGCCGTTGGACAATCACCGCGTTCGTACTGGCTGGATCCCGGCGAAACGATCTGGCAGCAAGCTAGCGGACAAGAAGAGTGGCAGCGGTGGGGTAGCGTGCGCCGCGCCGTGGCGTGCACGCGCGGTGGACGTCTGGAGATCTATCTGATGGGCAGCGAGTGGGATTATGGTGTTGCCTGGAAGGGACGCGGCGTGCTGTACCGCAGTATCGACAGCGGTGCCAGCTATCAACGTCTGCATTGGTTCGATGGAGCCCAAGCCTTGTGGACGGATGGCGCTGAGAACGTCCTCCTGATCCATGGAGACACATTGTCGGCGGTACGCACAGATGGCACGCTGGAACCGATCACGGTCTCCTCCATGGCCTGGGCCGAAGGCACACGATCGCTGCTCCTGGCCGGTACCTCGATCGATGAACTGATGCTGGCACTCTATGACGGCAAGAAGACGCTGTTCAAACTCTCCGACGATGGCGCCCAGCGATGGGAAGAGACCGGCGAGATCGAGATCGGCCCCTTTCATGCCGAGTCCTTCGGGCGCACAACCGATGCCTCGGCCACCTGGCTCTATGGCGGCGTTGAAGCCTGGCGCGGTGATGCCATCGGCTCCACCTGGACCAAGATCAACAACTGGGGTGCCTACTACGCCGATCCCGTCAACAAACTCCACGCCGACATTCCGGCGTTCGCTTCATTCGTCATGAAGAATGGCAAGGGGCTCACCTTTATCTGCACGGACGGCGGTATCTATACCACGATCGATGGCGGCAAGACCGTGCGGAACATCTCGATGAGTGGACTGAATACGGCGCAGTACTACGGTTCGTATACGAGTCGCGACAACGTGGATGTGGTCGGCGCCGGCGCACAGGACCAGGGCTTCCAACGCAGCCGGGTCGACCCTGGGCAAGGGGCTCGGGAGTTCGATCAGTTGATCTCCGGCGACTATGCCCGCTTGGTGTCGGGCGACAACGGCCACTCGCTCTGGTGCGTCTATCCGGGCTTTACGCTGTATTGGCCCGATTTCGAGAACGGCGGCGCGCGTGTGGGACAAGACTTCGTGCATCGCCAGGCCATGTGGCTTCCGCCGCTGGCCGTGGATCCGCGCTCGCCGTATGATGTGTATCTGGGAGGTGGCCGTGGTGCCGACTCCGGTACGCGGGTCTACAAGTACCACTACGAAGGCAGCACGTTGTCCGTAGACTCACTACCGCACGACTTCGGCAACGGAACATCCAACATCCAGGTCACCGCGATCACCATCGCCCAGAACGCTCCTGATACCTGGTACGTGGTCACCAGCGAAGGCGCCGTCTGGGCAAGTGCAACCGGTGGTGCCACGTGGATCCGCCGATCACGTCCCGACGGACTCGACGGTCACTACTTTGGCGGCAATGCCCTGGCTACTGATCCGCGAAATGCGCAAACCGTCTTCATTGGCGGACAGGGCTACAACAAGCCTGCCGTGTGGATGTCTCAGGATGGGGCCGAAAGCTGGGTACCACTCGAGGGACTACCGCCATGCCTGGTGCTTGGTCTGGACGTGTCCACCGACGGACGCCTGATCGCCGCCGCTACCGATGCCGGAGCGTACATCTATGACACGGAGGCGCAGGCGTGGACGGACGTAACGCAGCTCGGCGCACCGGATCAGAACTACTGGCACGTAGACTGGGTGCCGCCCCTTGGTGAGTTCCGTTTCTCGACGTATGGAAGGGGGCTCTGGTCCTTTACACCAGGTGCACCGGTGAGTGTCCGGGAGGACCGGCGAGTTTCGTTCCGACTCCATGTGGAGGGACGTCTTACGCCAACCGGCGCTGCCGTACAGATCACGCCCTCCACTCCAGGCTCGGCGTTGCTGCGGTGGTACGATGCCGGTGGTCGCCAGCTGTTCAGTGAATCCGTCACGCTTGGTACGCAACCACTGCTCCATCGCCGACCATCGCACCTACCGCCCGGCAGCATGGTGGTGGTCTCCGATGATGCCGGGCGTGTGGGTGGTGCCGTTACACCATAACGGTTACGGCAAGCACAAGCAACTGGAAGTGATCCGCAGGTCGGCCGTGTTCCACACCTTGGCGAACTGTTGTTGATACGGCTCGGCTTCGGCAGACTTGCCTTGCAACTCCAGCGCTCTGGCAAGGCCGTACAGGGACCATCCGTTGTTCGGCAGCTTCTGCAGGTCGGCACGATACACCTGCTCGGCCTCGGAGAACTTCCCGGCCATCATCAGCGAGGCCCCCAGCGTATGCCGCGTCGGCTGGATCCAGCTCGGCGGCTCGTCGTACCGGAGCTGATCTTCGGCCTCGACCGCCTTGCGGAGCTCTGCAAGCCCCTTGCCCATGTTCCCGGAGCGCACTTCGATCTCGCCCTGCAACACATGCCGCGCGATCGTCAGGATGGACGCGCCGGTGTTGTTGCCGAAGATCCATTCGGCCGGCACCTTGGCAGCGGCCTCTTCGAACGCGGCCAACTCTGACTTGGCCTGCTTCACATTGTCCTTGGCCGCATACGCAACGCCGCGCGCGTAGTGCCGCAGCGCAATGGACAACGGCACGTCGGAAGGAAGCTCCGGATAGGCCAGGATCTCGTCCCACCGGCCAAAGCGCATGCGAGCCTCCAACGGCATGGCATAGAAGCCATCGATGGCCCAGGCCCATTCCATTCGGAACGAATCCGGGATAGCCTTCACCATGGCATCCAGCACGTCGATCGCTTCCTGCGACCGACCGATCATCATACAGCCGAAGGCGCGCATATGGTAGTTGTGCGCCATATACACTCGGTACAGCGTCTGCCCGGCCGACTTCGCGCGGTACACGCTATCGGTGGCCATGGCTTTGGTGTTGGCCGTCACGCACTTGTCCCATGCACCCACACGAACGTCCGTGTGGGAGGGCATGTGTACCAGGTGGCCAAGGCCCGGACACAGATCGCGTAGCCGGTCGGCAGCGGCAACACCATGTTCCGGATGGTGCGAAGCCTCGGTGGCATGGATCGTTAAGTGGAGGGCAAGGGGCTGGTCGGGATCCAACTCGAGGGTCTTCTTCAGGATCTCGAGCACCAGCGCCGTACCGGGCTGTGGCTCGCCGGTCGGTTGCCATTGGTCCCACGGGCGCAGGTCCATGAGTGCTTCAGCGGTTAGGGCACCAACATCGGCATCGTTCGGGAATCGCTTCCAGACGTCCAGCATGGCTGTAGCAAACGCCGAATCAAACCTCACGCGATCTTCCGTGTACGGGTCCGGATATCGGGTCTTGAGCGCCGCGATCAGAGCACGATGCACTTCCGACTCGGACCCAGACGTGGCTTCGGCTTGCCGAAGCATGGCCAGCGCCATGGTGTTCTTGTCTTCCGGGACCACCGGGAAGTTAATGTGCGGACCAACAGCGTAGGCGATCCCAAAACAGGCCATGGCACAGGTAGAATCGAACGCCAACGCCTGCTGGAACGAGCGGACGGCTTCGTCGTGATTGAAGGCGAACAGGAACGCAAATCCCTGGTCGACATACTTCTGGGCTTGGGCGTTGGCGGTAGCCACCGGACGCGAATGGGGGCCGAGATCATCAAAGAGAGGTGTTGTGACCTGTATCGGCGGATCGGGCGGTGTACAGGCAATGGCAGCAAGGGCTGCCAACAGAACGGCGAGACGCTTCATGGTTCCCTCCTCAGAAGCGGTGGTTCCCCCCGGAGCGCTCATAATTACGAAACCCCGGGAACAACGGCGCAGCTTTTCAAGTATGTTGCCGACGCAATTCCGACCACCACATTCTGAGGAGGATCCATGGTACGGTCAGTACTCTTCGTGTTCGCAGCCGTGTTCTTGGCAACGGCACTTCCCGCGGTCGGCGCAACGACCGGTTTCATCAAGATCGATGGTGTTGAAGGAGAGTCTGAAGACGCCGCCCACAAAGGCGAGATCGAGATCCTCTCCTGGAGCTGGGGAGTGAGTCAAACATCGAGTGTGTCCAGTGGGCAGGCCACAGGACGAAGGACCTATGAGCCGATCGTGATCCGCAAGCGGATCGACAAAGCCACACCAATGTTGGCCAAGCGCTGTGCCGACGGCGTGCACATCAAGGATGCCAAGATCACACTGCGGCGGCAAGGGGCTACCGGCGAGCAAGACGACTACCTGGTGATCGAACTCAAAGAGGTCTTCGTGACCTCGATCAGCATGGGATGTTGCGACAACGATTGCGACGACGCCAACCCGGACCTCGAACCGTCCGAACGTGTTTCGATCACTTACAAGTCGATCAAGATCACGCACGTTCGGTCTGGCCAAGAGTACGAAGGCGTCTGGTCACCACGATCCAACTAACCGGGAGCACACCATGAGACGATTTCAGCTCTTGTTGTGGATCGGTGGTCTGATGATGGCCGCGGCTGTGGCCGGTGCCCAGATCCCGCGTGAGATCACGATCCAGGGACAGCTTTTCAAGACGAGTGGCGAGCCCCTTGCCGATGGGGACTACGACATGACCATCACGCTCTTTGAGAGCGCTACCGGTGGCAACGGCACCGATGTCTGCGCGCCGTGTACGGTACCCGTTTCACGCGGAGTGTTCACGGTGATCCTTGGAGGGATCGGACGTCCACCACTGCCCGCCATGGATCGCCAGTACTGGGTGCAGTTCTCGGTCAGCGGCGAGCAGCTGATCCCACGGATGGCCCTGACCGCTGTGCCCTATGCCCTGAGTGCGCTGTCGACACCCGTTGACGTACCCATTGGCGCCATCATGGCCTTTGCCGGCAAGAAAGGCTACGACTACTACAAGGCCTGCACGGGCGAAGCACTGTCGTCCAAGGAGTATCCGGAACTCTATGCCGTGATCGACACCACGTGGGGTAACGGATCGAGCGACGATGACCCGTCCACCGACTTCAATCTGCCCGACCTCCGCGGTGTGTTCCTGCGGGGCGATGATGGCGGGGTGCAGCGCGACCAGGATCTGCATGCCCGCATCCTGTCGTCCGAAATGCCGTCCATCGGCGACCTCGACGGCGACGGCTATCCGGAGCTGGTTGTGGGTTCGTATCAGGGTCTTCACTCCCAGGCCATGGCAAGCCGGGCCACGGATCCGCCGAACGCCGCCGTGTTGTACCTGATCCGGGTGAAGTAGCCATGAAGACCACCATCATCATCGGTCTGTTGGTCGTAACAACGGCAACGGCGTGGGGACAGCTCGGACTGCACAAGGACAGCATCTCCGCCGGTTCCATCGTTGCCGAAGGACCATCGATCACCGCCTACATCACCGCCGGCATCCCCGAAGCGGGGTCGTTCTCAGGACCCAGCAATCGGGGGTGGCTAGGTTTTTATCCGATCGACACGTCACGAACGACGTCCGTGCAGGAAGATCGCGTTGATGGCTCGCCGGTGCATCCCAACCCTTCGGCCTATCAGGTTCACTTCCCGGTCACCGAGCCGCCGCAGTCATTGCAGGTCATCTCCGAGCAGGGAGCGGTAGTCGAGGGATTGCCGTGGTCGTCTACGGTCCATCAGGGAACGGTGGATGTGCACACCCTTGCTTCGGGCAGCTACACGCTGGTGGTGCACTACCGTGACCGTCTGCAGCGATTCCGATTCGTGGTCCTGCACTGACCTCTTTAAAGGGGGCTCGTAGAACGAACAACGCCTGTGGAGAGCGATCTCCACAGGCGTTCGATCATTCAAAGCCCTCAAACCCTCAAGCCCTCAAGCCACGTTAATTCGCGAACTGGAATCCGACCTTGAGTCCGATGTAGCTCTGAGCATTGGAGCTGCTACCAAGCACACTCTCGCCGGAGCTGAGGGCAGCGTTGTAGTCGATCTGCACGATCATGCTCGACTTCCGATCCAGCTTGAAGTCCATACCAACCGACGGCATGAGGCCGAAGTGCACGTTTGTCTCGCTGAAACTGTACATGCCCACTTCCAGGATGGGCGTCATCCAGTACACACCCGCGCCGATCTTGAAGTACGGCTTGATGTGGTCGATCGAGATCGGAAGAGCGTCGTGTCGGGACAGAGGGTTCCTACCGCTGAAGATCGCGGTGGTCGCCCCGATGCCGAGGGCCAGCACGATGGTCACCGTGGCGGTGACGCCCGGATTCT
>JANJTN010000139.1 GCA_024711065.1 bacterium | reverse complement strand
AACAATGAACCCCACGTTCGCAGGATGAACGGACGCGTGGGATCGATGATCTTCGGTAACGGATCGTTATAGGCACCCTGCTGCTTGTAGTGACCCTCGCTAGGCCAGGTACCCAGAAAGCGATTCGTCGGCCGCAGTTCGATGCCCTTGTCCAGGGTCACCTTGGCACAGGTGGGACCGTCGGAGGCACTGTACATCCACCAGGAGTGCTCGCCGCGGACGATCACGTAGCCGTAGACGTAACTGATCGGCGTCGGGTACTCATGCAATAGCTCCGTACGGATCGTGTCGCGCCGCGATCGCAGATCCTCCTGGTTCAGCCGACGCAGCTGCATCCGCGGCTCGCCCACAGCGTTCCAGTACGCCCGCACCACGCACGGGACCCCAGAGAGAAGGCCTACGCACCAGGCGTGGTGGTCATTGTCCCTGTTCGGACGTGGGCCGATATCGACGAAGCTATACTGATTCCACGGTTGCTCGCGGTCGCCATATACAAGGTAGACAGAGCCAGCACTGTGTTCAAACATGGCATCAAAGACGCCATCGTTATCAACGTCACCATCATAACGGACGGCACGGTTTGCAACAACGTGCTTGGTAAAACCTCTTGGTTCATACCTTGTCGCTTCGCTAGTGAATCCGTCCATATAGTATCCAGTCCCTGACGGAAACCAAGGGGACACCGAAACAACGTCCGGGATGCCATTGCCATTTCCATCAAACACCCCTCCGATGTTCGTCATCGGTATCTGGATCGGCCAGCGCTCCGGCGTCGTCAGTAGCGACTCCAGGCGGTACCAGTAGTAGGTGTCTTTCTCGGCCGGCACCAGGCGCATCAACGGCACCAGCGTGGTGCCGTCAGGCAGCGTTACCAGATGGCGATGCATCCGAGCACCTTCGATCCGGACGGCGTAGGGCCATTCCTGAGCCAGGGCCGGAGACGGCATGAAGGCCACACATACAAAGAGCCAAACCAGCAACGGGAGACTCCAGGCGGCACCACTCTGATACCTGGTAGTGGATAGATCCATTCGCATACCGCCTCCTCTTGAACATACATGCCAGATCCACGTAGTGGACCACGCACGAGCAACTATACATTATTTCGCCGATCATTGTTTGCAGGCAATGACACTTTTGTGACGTGTCGAAAACGACAGTTTCGCTGTTGAAGCGCAGCAAGGTTCACGCGAATTCACCCCTTTTACACTATTTCTGTTGCCTGGCTACAGGTGCCCAGCCCCCTTCCGCTACAAGGCTGATGCCCACTACCATGAACTCGCCGTCGAGGCATCGACGCCAAGCTCCGGATCGATACGCGTCAGCATGACAATTGCGATCGAACAGGCTGCCGTGGTCGCCAAGGATCGTGTACAGGTTCTTGTTCAGGTTTACGATGTTCGGCTCGGAGCTCTTGGCATACTCTGTGTCAAAGCGCCGTTGGGCCGAAAGCGGCTGATGGGTCAAACCCAACATCATCGTCAGAAGGGCAACAACGCCGGCGTGGCGTAGCAGAATGCTGAACATGTTGTTCTCCCTGGTTATCGTAAGCGGAACACACATCGGCCGATCACGAACCAGGTCGCTGATGCCGGTAGTTCTTGTGGTTGCCGGTCTACCTCACCCTGCCGCTGTGCGGCATCCCTCTCCAACCTGGAGAGGGAACCATCGGTCCTACCGTGCAGCCGGCCCGGGCGCTGCGGTTTTCCTGAACAGGAAGTGGTCCACGCTCCACGTGCCGGGTCCGGCCCAAAACACGTAGATGGACATCATCAGGAACACGAAGGCCTTTTCCTTGGCGATGAACGGGTCCTGTCCCAGGTAGACGAACGTGATGATCGCGAACAGCACGACCATGGCTGCGGCTACCGGACGCGTGAACAAGCCGAGGATCAGCAGGATGCCGCCGGCGAATTCGATGTAGCTGGCCATGAAGGCCTGGACGGTCGGCATGGGCCATCCCAAGGTGGTAAGGTCTTCGATCATGCCGCCCATCTTTCCTTCGAGCACCTTGGGTGCGCCATGAAAGGCCATGATCAGGATGCCCAAGGTAACGCGCCAAAGCGTGGGCCAGAAGGACATGTTCCAGGAAGCGGTCATCAGCGACCGCAGTCGGTCTTGGGTGGTGTTCATACGGTCTGCAGGCTGGTGGACATGATCTCGGGAAGGGCGTTCTCGTAGACGTCGCGGAGTTCCGCGATCTCGGCATAGACCAGGTTTTCCACCACCAGCTTGGTGCCGCCGGTGGTGCCCAGAACGGTCATCGGTACATCGTGCCGGGTGCACAGGTCAGTCAGCGCTGCCACGGCGTCGGCCGGAACGGTCACCACGATGCGGCTCTGAGTTTCCCCGAACAAGTGGCCGGCATAGGGATCCCACGGAAGCGTGACGTGCATGCCGATACCGGACCCAAAGGTCATCTCGGCAAGGGCGACCAACAAGCCCCCTTCAGCCGTATCGTGAGCGGCTGAAACCAGTCCGCTGCGAATGGCTTCGAGCGTGGCTTTCTGCAGCCGCACTTCTTCGTCGATGTTGATGGTCGGCGCATCGCCGATCACCCGCTTCTTGATGGTGTGCAGATACTCCGATCCGCCGAGCTCCTCGCGTTGCCATCCCAGGAGGATCACCTGCTGATCGGCGGCGGGAACGGAGAGGCCAACGGTCTTGCTGAGGTCATCGATCAGACCCAGCATGCCGATCGTAGGCGTTGGGTAGATGGCGTGCTGTTGCGACTCGTTGTGGAAACTCACGTTGCCACCGGTAACGGGGGTGTTCAGTGCGCGGCACATGTCGCCCATTCCGCGGATGGCTTCGGCGAACTGCCAGTACACTTCCGGATCGTAGGGATTGCCAAAGTTCAGACAGTTGGTGATGGCCACCGGTTCGGCGCCCACACAGACGCAATTGCGAGCGGCCTCGGCAACGGCAGCAACGCCTCCGCGATACGGGTTCAGATAGGCATAGCGGCTGTTACAGTCGGTGGTCACGGCCACGCCCTTGCCCGGTAGTTCCTTGATGCGCAGGACGGCGGCATCGCCTTCGCGGCGCATCACAGTGTTGTCTCCCACTTGCGAATCATACTGCTCATAGATCCATCGCTTGCTGGCAATGGTGGGCGCGGCAAGTAGCGCCTTGAGGGTCTCGGTAGCTTCCTTCTCGTGGAACAAAGGACCGCGATCTACGGGACGCGACGTGAGCTCGAGATACTCCGGCCGCTGTTGCTCGCGTACGTACACCGGAGCACCGCCACCGAGTACGAGCGACTCTGCCGGGAGGTGTGCCACTTGTTGGCCGTAGCGCGTAACGGTGATGAAGCCATCGTCGGTGACTTCGCCGATCAGGGTAAAGGGCACATCCCACTTTTCACAGATGGCGGCTGCCTCGGCTTCGCGGCCTTTGGCTACGACCACCAGCATGCGTTCCTGGGATTCGGACAGCATGATCTCGTAGGCACTCATGTCCTGCTCGCGCAGCGGCACCTTGTCCAGATCGATCGTCATGCCCACATTCCCCTTCTCGCTCATCTCTGAGGTGGAGCACGAAATACCGGCAGCTCCCATGTCCTGCATGCCCACCACCACACCGGCGTTGATGAGTTCGAGCGAGGCTTCCAGAAGGAGTTTCTCTGCGAATGGATCGCCCACCTGCACGGTGGGGCGCATGTTCTCGGTCAGCTCGTCGAACTCGCGCGATGCCAGCAGCGACGCACCGTGGATGCCGTCACGTCCGGTAGACGACCCCATGATAAAGACCGGATTACCGGGACCTGAGGCTCGGGCCGACGCCATCTTGTCGGCTTTCACCACACCGACCGCCATGGCATTCACCAACGGGTTGTCGGAGTAGCACCGATCGAAATACACTTCGCCGCCCACCGTAGGCACGCCGAAGCAGTTGCCGTAATGTCCGATGCCGTGCACCACGCCCTTGATCAGATACTTCGTCCGCTCCGTGGTCGGCTCGCCAAAGCGCAGTGAATTCAGCGCCGCGATCGGCCGAGCGCCCATCGTAAAGATGTCGCGCAGGATCCCGCCAACACCGGTGGCAGCGCCCTGGAACGGCTCGACGGCCGACGGGTGATTGTGCGACTCGATCTTGAAGGCCACGCCATAGCCTTCGCCAACATCGATCACACCGGCATTCTCTTCACCGGCAGCCACCAGCATGCGAGCCCCTTCCCGCGGAAGCGTCTTGAGCTGCAGGATGGAATTCTTGTAGGAGCAGTGCTCGCTCCACATCACGCTGTACACACCGAGTTCGGTGTAGGTGGGAACGCGCCCCAGCCGTTCCACGATCTTGTCGTATTCGGCGGCGGTAAGGCCGAGTTCCTTGGCGGTGTCGACGGTGACGTTGATTTCGGAATACATGTCCATGAGAGGCTAGAGGGCTTGAGTGATAAAGGGCTTGAGGGCTTGATCCAACGTTAGAACGATTGAACATTTGAACATTTGAGTCAATTTCAATCAGTGCATCAGTGCATCAGTGTATTAGTGCATCAGTGCATTAGTGTATTAGTGCATTAGTGCATGAGTGCATCAGTGCATGAGTGCATGAGTGCATCAGTGCATGAGTGCATCAGTGCATTCGCCTTTCAACTTCCTGGTCGAAGCCGGCAGCGGCGATCGCAGCGATCATGTTCAGGTGGGATTCCGGTAGAGGGATCGGCCAGTGTTCCTTGACCCAGAAGGTAGAGTACGTGCCCGAGGTGAATGCTTCGTGATCCATCACCTGGCGGCAGAACGGGATCGTGGTCTTGAATCCCGCAAGGTGGTAGTTGTCCAGGGCGTCGCGCGTGCGCTCGATACAGGTCGGTCGGTCGGGTGCCCACACGATGAGTTTGGCCACCATCGGGTCGTAGTGCACGGTAACCTCGTAGCCTTCGTAGGCGGCGGAGTCGTTGCGGACACCTTCGCCTTCGGGTAGCTGCATGAACTGCACGGTGCCGACATCCGGCAGGAAGTCGTTGTACACATCTTCGGCACACACTCGGCACTCGATGGCGTGACCTTTCGGTGTAGCGATCTCGTCTTGACGCATGGTAAGGGGCTCGCCGCTCGCAATGCGGAGTTGCCACTCCACGAAGTCGAGTCCGGTGACCATTTCCGTGACCGGATGTTCTACCTGCAGGCGGGTGTTCACTTCCATGAAGTAGAAACGTCCACTGGCATCCAGCAGGAACTCCAGCGTCCCGGCGTTGGTATAGTTCGAAGCCTTCACCAAGCGAGCAGCCGCCTCCCCCATCGCCTGGCGGATCTCCGGGGTCACGGCCATCGACGGCGACTCCTCGACCACCTTTTGGTGACGTCGCTGCACGGAGCACTCGCGCTCCGGGAAGTACAGCACATTGCCATGGTGATCGGCCAGGATCTGGATCTCGATGTGACGGGGCTGAACGATGTACCGCTCGATGAAGACGCGATCGTCGTTGAAGGCTGCGGCCGCTTCGTTCTGCGCCATGCGGAACGCAGACTCGATCTCATCGGCCGACTCCACGATGCGCATGCCTTTGCCGCCGCCACCGGCAGCCGCCTTGATGATCACGGGAAAGCCGATCGCATCCACGATCGACCTGGCCTCGGCAAAGTCGCTCACCGCGCCATCGCTGCCCGGAGAGATCGGGGCCTCGGCCTGGATGGCCAGATCACGCGCCGCGGTCTTGTCGCCCAGCATCGAGATCGCCTCCGGCGATGGTCCGATAAAGGTCATGCCGGCATCAGCAACGGCCTTGGCGAACTCGGCATTCTCGCTCAGGAAACCATACCCGGGATGGATCGCATCGGCACCGCTCCGCTTGGCAGCGGACAGCACCTTGTCGATCACCAGATACGATTCTCTGGGCGTGAACCCACCGATGGCAATGGCTTCATCGGCCTCGGTCACATGTAGGGCCC